>CALMRR010000089.1 GCA_937871925.1 uncultured Petrotoga sp. | reverse complement strand
TGATATATCTAGAGCTTATTGTGAAATAGACATAAAGATAAAAGA
The DNA here is from genome assembly GCA_937871925.1 of uncultured Petrotoga sp. Lineage (GTDB taxonomy): Bacteria > Thermotogota > Thermotogae > Petrotogales > Petrotogaceae > UBA5851. The sequence goes on along the minus strand of CALMRR010000089.1, from coordinate 1,287 downwards.
CACAGAGGAAGGATTTGAAACATTTCTCCTTACTGAATTTGTAGGAGGTCTCTGTCGGTCGCTTTCAGTAACCGTCCATTTAAAACAGCTCTCTGGGTATAGTGGTCATCACATAATTGAAGCCTGTTTTAAATCACTGGGTCTTTCTTTGCAGCAGGCTATAAAAGATAGCAGCACTGTTTTTTCAACCAAGGGGGTATTGTAATGCATAAAATACTTATTATTGATACAGGAACCGGAAACCTTAAAAATGCCGCCAAAGCTTTTGGTGCAGAAGTAGCCTCATGCGAAAGGGAAATACGACGGGCAGATAAACTTGTTTTCCCCGGGGTTGGCACCTTTGACACGGTAATGAGGAACATCCATCATTTAAAAGACGCCATACTGGAACATATACAACGGCAAAAACCTTTTTTCGGAATATGTATAGGAATGCAGATTCTTTTTGAAAGGAGCGAGGAAGGCTGCAAAAAAGGTCTGGGAATTTTCAAGGGTACTGTTGTACGGATAAAAAACGCCAAGACTCCCCATATGGGATGGAACAACTTGATAATAGCCAGAGATTCAAGAATACTCAAAAATCTATCTGAGAAAGATTTCTTTTATTTTGTGCATTCTTTTTATGCCGAACCAAAAAATATTGAAACATCAGCATTCGCACAACACTTTTCAGAATATGGCTGTATAAACATTTGCAGCGTCATAGAGGAAAACAATATCTTTCTCACGCAGTTTCACCCTGAAAAATCTTACTTAAGCGGAGAAAAAATTATTGACAATTTCAGGAGGATATTATGATATTTATTCCTGCAATAGATCTTCTCGACAATCAGGTCGTGCGTCTGGAAAAAGGAAGTATAGACCATGTATCTTGTTATGGTGAACCACTGGAAATTGCCGCAAAGCTCTCAAAAAGATTCAAACTGCTTCACATAATTGACCTTAATGGGTCTTTTGAAGGAACTCCAAAGAATATGGAACTGGTTAAAAAAATTATACAGCATACCGGCGTCCAAATACAGTTGGGAGGAGGTCTACGCAGCTACAGACTTATCGAGGAAGCTTTCGGAATAGGAGTAACCTCTGTAATACTTGGCACGAAAGCTTTTGATACTAAATTCATGGAAGATGTAGTAAAAGACTTCAAAAACATAACAGTAAGTCTTGATATTAAAGATGGAAAAATACTGCTTAATGGCTGGACAGAGAGAAAGGATATCTCGCTTGCACAAGCGTACAGCTTCTTAACACCTAGGATAAAAAAGTTTGTCGTAACCATGACTCAGA
>CALMRR010000088.1 GCA_937871925.1 uncultured Petrotoga sp. | reverse complement strand
CTACAGATTTTATACATAAGAAAGAGCATGTGGCTAAGGAGCTTGTAAGTTATTTTATAGACTATGGTAAAAAAAACAAAAAGGATTTTTTGCTGCTTTATCCTTTTAATGTGATGTTTTACAGTAAGTTTGGTTTCTCTCCGGGAGAAAAAATGGATTTGTACAGAGTAAAGCCAGCTCATTTCAGTGCTTTGAAAAACAAAGGCATTCTGCGTTATCTCGAAGAACCAGATACTGAAGAAATAATCAACTTTTATAATTCTTTTTCCAGAAAAGTTCACGGTATGATACTTAAAACCGAAATGGAGAAAAAAGCTATTTTCAGAAATCCTGAAATAAGGACAGTGGGCTTTTATGGTTCAGATGGAAATCTTTGCGGTTATGTAAGGTTTTCCTTCAGAAAAGAAAATACGGGAAATTGGCTTAAGAACAGTCTTGTAATAAGAGAGATGCTTTACTTGGATATTACATGCCTAAAATCCATATTTTCATTTTTTGCAAGTCAGAAAGATCAGATAGAATTTGTAGAGTTTACAACAGTTGACAGAGATATATGGCGTCTTTTTGAGGATGTTTCTTATCCGGGAGAGTTTCTTATACCTAGTGTATATCATACCTCAAACATACAGGGTATAGGACTTATGTACAGGACGTGCAGTATTGAGTCTGTTCTTAAAAAGTTTCCTGTCCCTTCTGATTTTTGTATTGAGTTCACTGTTCGTGACCCTTTGTCCGGAAAAGACGAAATTTATACCTTAGGCAGAAATAAGAAAAAAGTTTCTGTATCAATGGACTTAGGTTCTTTTTCAAGCTGGAGCATAGGAAGTATAAGCCTTGAAAAACTTGTTCTTCTGGGAAAAACAGTTATTACAGGTACATATGTAATGAAAGATATTCAAGCTTTTTTTTCTTTCTTGAAACCTCCTTTATGTACAACTTCATTTTAAGAAAAGAGTCTAAGATTTTCGACAACTTCATTATATGATTCTACTCTTTTCTTAAGGTTATATCTTAGCGAATACTCATTATATATTTGGTTTAATCTGGTGTAGTTTTCTGATCTGCATGAATATTTATTACCATATTTATTAACATACTTTTCCTTCAATCCGGGAAAAGTTTTTTCTAGTTTTTTATAGTAGTATTCACGTTGTCTGTCACGCATTGTAACCCCAAAGCTAGCTATTACATAACTCGCCCCATTATCAACCGCAAGCTGCATTATGTTTTTTATATTATCTTCGCTATCTGTAATGTAAGGCAGTGTTGGCATGAGTAAAATTCCTGTATTTATACCGTTTTCTGCCAGCTGTTTCATCGCAGCAATTCTTCTTGAAGATACAGGCGCAAAGGGTTCTATTTTTTTGCTTAGTTCATCGTCATAAGCGGTTACAGTAAAGGAGACATAGGCTTTTACCCGTGATATTTCCTTGATTATATCCTGATCTCTAAGTACAAGATCGCTTTTGGTAAGTATATGAATTGGAAATCTGAACGCTTGAATTACTTTCAGAACCTCTCGCATGATAAGAAATTCTTTTTCTGCAGGATTATAAGGATCGCTCATTGAGCCGGTTCCTATAAGTCCTTTTACTCTTTTATGAGAAAGTTCTTTCCTTGCAAGATCAGGGGCATTTGTTTTTACCAAAAGATCTTCAAAGTTTTCAATCTGGTAGCATTCACTTCTCGAATCACAGTATATGCACTGATGTATGCATCCTCTGTATATATTGAAATTGTACCTTAAGCCAAACCATTCGTCTTTTCCGTTTACAGTTGATATAAAGGTTTTGGCTGTTATATGCTTAATCATCTTTGTCAGTATCCTTACTCGCAGGAATTATAGTTCTTGCCAATCTAAATCCTATCATATTTGATGAACTGTTGTACTCGTTCCATCCTTCCCTGCTTTTTATCTCCATGCTCTGCTCACCATCAAACCAAGAGCCTCCTTTAATTGTCCTTAGGTACGCAGCCTGCGGAGATGGCTTATCATGAAATATATCTTCTTTTAGAGCTTTAGTTTCGTAGTAATAGTCTTGAACCCATTCCCACAGATTGCCGCTCATATCGTACAGTCCTATTTCGTTGGCATATTTCTGCCCTACTTCATGCGAACCACAACCGTTTGATATTATGGTTGCACGATCGGAAGAATGAATAAGATACTTTTCTCCACTATTGTAACGATACCATCCGGCTTTGTCCGGATCATCTGAAGAACTGTACTTAAAACCATTGGTTCTTGCTGCTCCAGCAGCGGCAAACTCCCATTCTCTTTCGGTCGGTAGCCTGTAGCCCAAAACTTTAGAGATATCTTTTGTTACCTGCCCGTTCGAGTCTATTAAATTATAGTTGTTGTCATATGCCTGCGGAAGATTTTCCTTGCTGCTTAGCCAGTTACAGAAATTTGCTGACTGAATCCAGCTTATGAAGTCCACAGGATATCTGCCACCTTTAACAACTGCAGAAGATAGCTCTTTATTTTTTTTATCTTTCGCGTATCTTTCATATTGAAGATACGTAATCTCATATTTCCCAATCATAAAGTCATAGCCATCTTCAAAATCGCATACTTTTATCATTTCTATTTTTTGTTCCTTTTCCTTGATAACTGTGTTCCTTATGCTAAAGGCTACAAGGACAATGCTTATGACAGCAACAGCGGCAATAGCTTTTTTCATATTTATCTCCTGTTTTTTAAAGTTAAGTACGATATGGTATAATATATTAATATTAGACTCTTTATTTTGACATTTTCTTACATATAAGAGGTGGCCTATGCGACTGAGAACAAAGATATCTATAGCCTTGATAATTACTTCTGCCATATTTTCAATCTCACAGGTTATCCTTTTTTATATTTCTTATCTGAACCAGTTTGATACTGCAACTAAAATTCTGAAAGATAAAAATGAGTTTATCATTGAAAAGTTTA
>CALMRR010000087.1 GCA_937871925.1 uncultured Petrotoga sp. | reverse complement strand
TCAGTTTTTATTATTAAAACCCAAAAAATAATCCGGCACCTATACTGTAAGAAAATCTTAATGGAGAGTTGTCTACTATTCCAGAAACGTTATCGTTTGTTTCAAGTTTCCATGGGAATGGACTATACCCTACCATGTATCTTCCGGTTACATTTAGCCCGAAAAAGTCAACAAACTTAAAGTAAAGTGATGCTTGAGGAGCCAAGGTATAGTAGTCTCTGCTGATTTTTATGTAACTTCTGGCTGTTCCATCTTGGACATTGTTTATACTGGTTCCGGAAGCTGCTGATAAAGCTTGTATAGTGTCTGTCATTCCGCCTATACCCAGTCCAATATTAAGACTCAGATTTGAAAGAATGTTTATGTCTGTTCCAACAACAAAAGCGCCATAAGAACTTTTATACATATAACGTCCATCGGAAGCTGAAGAAGAACCGTCATACCCTTCTCCACCCATATAAAAGGTATCTGAAATTTTTCCAAAACCCATACCTCCGAGATAAAAAAGACCGTTTTCAAACTTAGCACCCGAAATGGGATTTTGCATCTGATCACTAGGCATAAAACCACCAAAAGGTCCGCCTATTCCGAAATTTGCTGCTAAAGCTGCAAAGCTTAAAGACAAAACGATAATAAAAGTAAATATCCTCTTTTTCATATTTGTTCCTCCTTTTGAATAAGTTCAGGAAGATTATATAACATTAAAGCCAAGTAAAAAAGCTACTCTGGACAAACTGCTTTTAAAACAGAATAAGATGTCAAAACTATTATTTTACATTCATTTCTATAGAATCTGATGTACCAAAGTTGGTTATCCAGTACATCGAATAAGCCTGAGCCGGCATAATACGAAATAAGCCACTGTGAGTTAATCGTGAATAGTATTCAAAACTTCCGGTTTCAAAACCATTTTGGAAAAAGGCCACTCTGTCTTTTCTTATTTCTTTTGAGCTATACCAGTTATCCCAAGGCTTATACCAATAGTAATCGAATTTATTTGATGTATTTATTACTTTTTCTGAATAATTCGTAAGCACTTGTGTGCTTCCGCTCAAATAATCCTCAACAGCAATATAAGATGGGATTTCAGTTTTAAAAAAGATTTGAGTTTTTAAAATATCTCCCTTATACAAAGACGGTTTCTCTGTTTTGAAAGTTATTTTATAGATACCAGTTTTTCCTGCATAGCTCGAATTACCTTCAAATCTTATATTTCCGTAAAGCATAATAGAATTTTCATCTAGTGAAAGGATCTTCTGACCGGAGACAGGAAAGATTTTTTTAAGTTTTTCCTGGGAAGATTCATCAAATAGATATAGGCCATCGCCATGTAAAAATACTTTGTCTTCAAATATATCAATTGCCTGAAAAGACTTTCCAAACTGGTAAAAACGATCTTCTATCATAAGAGTATCCTGTTTTTTCTCTGAATCTTCCTGAAGTATATATTTTTTACCGTTGTATATTTTATAATCTTTTATAGCTGAGTCGGATATAAGACAAGTGCTGGAATCAGTGAAATTATAAGATATTAGTGAATCATAAGAGTATATAAATCCTTTGTCTGAAATAATTTCAAAACGTTGAGGATACGGAAACTTGATTCCGTTTATGGTAAAGTTCATTTCTTCTGTATAGGATACAGTTTTTCCCATATGTTCTATGAAAGTTCCTGGCTTAGTGGAGCTGATATTCCATATAAGAGTATCTGCACTTCTGTCTCTGTAAAAATCATCAAGAGAAATAATCTCCAGTTTGGAAGGAACTTTATTGCTTTCGATTGGTATGAAAGCGTCGGCAATATAATCATTGCTGTTGAATGAAACCGGGAGTTCGTATCGTTTGAAGATACTTCGCACTATATCTATTCCACTATTGTTTTTCACAGGAGCAAGATACTCAGTTTTTTTGGTTTCTATTAATCCGTTTCCTTTTATCAAAGTATCTGAAAGTATGAAATCAAATTCATCTGTTAAGGAGACATCCCCTGAAAAACTGTCAGAGTAGTTCTGAATAAATTTTATAAGAGCCAGAAGTGTTCTTGCACTGTCCTTTGTCGAGTTCCAGAAAAGAGATTTTTTATTTGCAAGAAGGTACTTTACCATTCCGATGACTTTATCCTCTTGAGCATTTTTGGTCAGCAGCAGATCCAAGAGTATAGCATTCATCTCAATTTGTGTATGATAGTAACTCTTATCAGAGTAATTAATAAAATAAGCTTCTGAATGAGTCTGCATCATCGAAAGCACTTCATTATAGGTAGTATCATCATGATAAGCGAAAAACAATTTATCGTATAATGAAGTCGGAACGAAGTCCTCAGGGGCTTCACCCCAGAGTTTTAATACATGATATATATATCCATCGAGAATATTTGATTTTAAATAAGACAAAGCGTTTTTAAGAACTGTCTGAGGCAGATAATATCCGGTATTTTTCAGCCTTAAAAGACCTTCCATTACATATGCACTTATACCTGGATCAGAAAGATCGTTCATCCACCATCCCCATCCGCCATCATCATGCTGATATTTATAAAGTCGTTGTACTGATTTTAGTATTATATCCTGAGTATTTTCAATTTCCAAGTTAAGTGATTTTGACATCAGTGCAGGATAAAAGGATGACATAGTCTGTTCTGTGCATCCGTAAGGATAAGAAATAAGATACTCAATATTTTCTCTTATAATCTTTTCTAGATTCACTTTTCTTGCCTGCACACCCTTTTTTAAAGTATCTCCATCCTGAACATACTGAATGGTTCTTATATCGGTCTTAAGCTGGTTTAGCTTTACTTCAAAAGGCAGCTTGATACTATCAGACACTTTCCATGAATCAAAGTGAAAAGTAAAGTTAAAATTTCCAAAGTTCAAGGCATCTACATTAAAATTAAGAACTTTAGAAGAGTTTGCACCTACAATAACTCCTCCATTAGTAGGAGTAACAGAAAGTCCAGGATTGTCAACCATGGCTTTATAAACAAAGAAAAGTTCTTCCTCTGTGTTGTTGTAGACAACTACCGGAAAAGAGAAGTTATCACCTCTATAGCAAAAATTTGGAAGAAGAGGTCTAGCATAAAAATTTTTAGTTGATATAAAGTTACTTTTTTGGGATGCAAGCTTATAATTACTTATTCCTTCTGCCGTTATCCGCCATGAGGTAACGGAATCGGGATTTTTAAATTTAACAACTGCCTTACCGTCAGTTGTTTTGACCGTTGGAAGCCAAAGCGCGGTATCAGGGAAGTACTCTCGGGTGTTGTTTTTAATCTCGCCGGCTCCTTTGTATGATGCAAATTTATGAGTCTGTGTAAGATCGGGATTTTTTGCCATGTATCCATAGTAATATCTTGAAGAGCTTTCTATAGAAACCTCCGGATAATAATAATCACCATATAATTCTTTAACAGGATCTGATTGTCTGTCTATCATTTTGAATATAGCTTCATCTACCACACTTAAAGAAAAAATACCGTCCTGTGCTGAATTAATGGTTATGGTTACCTCTTCACCGGGCTTATATGAGTTTTTATCTGTATTTACTGTAAATTCAAAAGAAAGATCTTTATTTTCTCGTACTCTTACTTCTTTACTTACCCTTAGAAGTTTTCCCTTAGAGAAGATAAAGCCTTGGATAAAAAGGGAGTTTTCTATGATTTTTTCGGGATATGAAAGTGAAATCTGATTTTTGCTATCAATTATTTCATTTTTGTAGTCATAAAGCTTTTTTCCTGCAAGATACAAATAAGCATTTGCATTATTGTAACCTTTTATGTTAAAGGTAATTGTTCTATTCTTCAAAGTAATGCCTGCAATTTCAACATCTTCATCATAGTTGCTTCTTTCACTGCAATAAGCATATACTTCCGTTTGACTTTCCAGATAGTTGTAGATAAAAGTATATCCACCTTCTCTAATAAGTGTACATTTGAAATCAAAGGATCCATTTACAGCGTGTAGAGTTGATGTGTGAATAGTTGATTTGTCATCTTTAATCTCAAGAAGGATATCACCGTTAATAGGATTGTTATCTATATCTGTAATACTTCCGGATACTGTTGTTTCTACATTAGGTATAAATGAAAGATAATGGTTTTTAGGAGTTATTATATAGTTTCCGGGAAAAATACTCACATAAAGATTTTCTTCCATCTGCCGCTGGTTTTCATCCGAAACTACTATCTGAAACCTATAACTTCCCCGGTGCCCCTTTTTTACTTTGAAAGGAATCTCAAGAATACCACTATCGTTTGAAAATTTTATTCCATGGTACACAAGCTCTGAACCCTGGTCATAAGAAAAGGGTTCGTAATAAATATAAAAAGCTATCTGTGCATTTTTGACAGGAGTATTATTAAGGTAAGAAAGTGATGTTTTAAAGACAATTTCTTCATTGGAAAAATACTTTTCTTTATCTGTCGTAAGTTTTATACTATATTCTGGTTTTACATAATCCTCAACAAAAAATCCATAGCTACTTATTTGATTAGGCTTTTCATCTGTGCTGACATGTATTGTATAATAACCGATAGGGGCAGAATCTGTGATTTTGAACGATCCATCATAAGAGCCGTTTTCATCGGTTTTAGATGAGACATTGAAAATTTCTTTTCCTACAGGGTCAACAAGTTTGATACTTATGTCTTTTTCGGGGCATAAAGTGTAAACTCCTTCGTTTTCAGAAAAAATACTTGTTTTATAGTATATTGTCTGTCCTGGAAGGTAAACTGGTTTGTCTGTTATAATTCTTGCGGGATTATCCTTGTATGATTTGTATATGGGGTAGAACTCTTTTAATGCATACTGGTTATTAGATTTAAGGACAACACGCTTAAGATTTGAATTGTTTATGGAAAGTTCTGTTTTTTGAGGAAAAGCGGAAAAATTGTCAGAATTATCAGCGGTATATATATCTGCCTCTCTGTTATTTCCTGTTATAAGGTCAACAGGTGTTA
>CALMRR010000086.1 GCA_937871925.1 uncultured Petrotoga sp. | reverse complement strand
GGTTTATCAAAAATATATTCCACAGAATCACCTGTTCCGATAAGAACTGAATCTATAAACCACTTTATTTCATCTGGGTACTTTGATTTGGCTGTTAACTTCACTTTGCTTGAAAGTTTTATTAAAGAATCAGAAGGCGATAGTATACTGATACTCTGAGGCTCTATGGCTGTAATCTGAACAGCGGTTTCTTTTGTTGAACTCTTGGCTGTTATGGTGTAATTTCCAGGATTTATGAACTTATATAAAATGCTTTCGCCTTGACCGATTACTGAACCGTTTACTACCCATATTATGGAACTTCTCAGATCTGAGGATTCACTTTGGAAAAGTATATCTTTATTTATGTAAACCTGCTGGTTATTAAGAGGATAGACAATTGACAGTTTCTCAGGAGGTACAGCGGTAATTGTGATTTCGTCAGAATAGCCATCTCCACTTGCTTTTACTTTATATGTTCCCGTTTTTTGGAAAGTATAGGTCATTGAAGAGCCTTTTACAACTTCTTCATCATTTATATACCATACAATATCAGACCGGATATTTTTAGAATCGGAAGTAAAGCTGATCACTTTATCAATCTCTACCACGGTACCGTTCTTCGGAGAAGCAATTGTAAGGTATTTCTGACCTACAACCTTTACCGTTACAGTATCGGTGAAAGAGTTTGAGCTTACCGTTATTTTATACTCTCCCGTTGTGGAGAAGAGATATTTGAAAGAACTACCTATCCCTTTTTTCTCAGTGCCGACGTACCAGCTTGGTTCCGGAAGGTTTTTGACCTTGGCTGTGAAGGTTACCTCGCTGTTCACTTCGGTTACAAAAGGATCCTGAACAGGTTCTGTTATTACAAGCTCTTTTACCACATTTATCTTTATACGTACGGAATCGTTTGCAGCGGGTATATCAAGGTCATCTGCACGAAGCCTTATAAGATGTTCACCTTCATATGCAGGGTCAAAGCTGAAGCTTACGGATGCTCCCCTTGCAAACTCTTTTGAATCAATATACCATACCAGCTCTGTGTAGTCACTGGCCTGAGCTTTGAACAGTATATCCTCCTGTGCATTAAGAACACTTGTATCAACCGGTGAAATAATTTTTACAGATGGGATCTTTTTTACATTGACTGTAAAAACTACCTCTGCTGTTTCAAAAAATGCTTTTATAACGAATCTACCGGAAGTATCCGATACAAAGTTGAAGGAATCACCTTTTTTATCTGATACAGAATCATTAACAGGTATATCAAAAAAAATTACCCGGACAAAATCCGGGTAATTTATAAATTTACTTAGTAAGTGCTTTTTTCGCTATGGAACAGTATTCCTTGAAAGAATCGAAATCATTTACGGCAATCTCAGCAAGCATTTTTCTGTTTATATTGATGTTTGCTAGCTTAAGACCGTGAATAAGTTCATTATATTTCATTCCTTCGAGTCTTGCGGCGGCATTTATTCTGGTAATCCAAAGTCTTCTGAAATCACCTTTTTTGTCTTTTCTTCCGGTATATGCATAAACACCGGCCTTAAAGAACTTATCCCTGGCAAGTGAAATTCTTCTGCTAACTGCACCCCTAAAACCTTTAACTCTTTTAAGATATCTTTTTTTCCTTTTTCTTGCACTTACAGCTCTTTTAACTCTCATCTATTATCGCTCCCTTCAATTAACTTTGATTTATCTTAAACCAAGGCATCTTTCAACATTTTTTTTCTGTACTTCTGAAACTTCAGTGATTCTGGTAAGTCTTCTCATATGTGTATTGGTTTTGGTTCCGGAATTATGGCCAATATGGCTTCTCTTTCTGAGAATTTTACCTGTGGCTGTTATTTTAAACCTCTTTTTTGCAGCGCTTTTGGTCTTGTTCTTTATTTTTGCCATACTTGTTCCTCCTTATTTTGTTTGATTAGGTACATTTTTTTTAAGATCCGGATCAAGAAAAATATCCATATCTCTTCCGTTCATTTTTATATTCTTGGTTACGTTGGAAATATCGCTTGTTTGCGCAATTACTTTTTTAAGAAGTTCTTCACCCTTATCCTTAAACATAATATCTCTTCCCAAGAACATTACTACAACCCGCACCTTACAGTTGTCGGATAAAAACTCCCGTATTCTGTTAACTTTAGTCTGAAAATCGTGCTCATCTATTCTAAGTCTAAATTTCATCTCTTTCAGTTCCTGCTTTTTCTGGTTCTTTTTTGCTTCCTTCTCTTTTCTTTCTCTCTCATATTTGAACTTACTGAAGTTCATAATTCTTGCTACGGGAGGGTTGGAGTTGGGCGAAACCAAAACCAGGTCAAGTTCTGCTTCACGTGCCATTTCTAAAGCAGTCTTTGTAAGCACACTACCGATATTTTCACCACTTTGAGTTATCAATACGACTTCCTGTGATCGTATCTGTTCGTTCTTTAATATAATATCCTTTTCACTTATAAGATATCACTCTCCTTATCAAATATAGAAAAACGAGGGCAGAAGACAACAATCTACCCTCGTAACAATTTTATTATTACCTAGGTAGCTTAATGCTTTAGGTGGGAAACAAATTAGGGTATGTTTCCGCTTAGATATTATGGTGGGCCATGCGGGATTCGAACCTGCGGCCTACTGATTAAGAGTCAGTCGCTCTACCAACTGAGCTAATAGCCCACTCTTGTGTACCGAAATTTATTATACCTTATAAAGCGACATTTGTCAATCGGAATTTATTTCCTTTCAGTAAAATTTCTTTTAAGTTGAATGCTTGGATGTCGTCTTTGAATCTGTTATATAGTATCCTGAGCCTTTAAAAGAAATTCCTACGCTGCTTATGCTTTTTTTTGCCGTATTTCCGCATTTGTCGCATTTTACTACAGGCTTGTCGTTCATTGAATGCATAACACTAAATTCATTCCCACAGACAGGGCAGCAATATCTGTACATTGGCACAATATACACCTCCGTCATATATTATAATAAGAATTTTCGTTGTTTACAGGATAGTATGCTATCACTATTATTTTTAGAAGCGGTTAAAAAATAGTTAAGTTAATCCTACTTGTCAACAGAACCTTTAACTATGTACCAGAGGTACAGATCAAGCTTTCCGAGGGAATGTCCGATATCCTCTGAAAAGGTTCTCAGAATACTTTCGTGGCTTAAGTACTTTTTTTCTGTCCAGCCATTTTTAGGGAGCTGGTCTATAAGCCCTTCTTCCAACATAAGCTTGAGTATATGCTTGTCCAGTATAGCAATATCTTTTGCCCCGGTATTTCGTAGAAAATGGCTTGCCTCTTTCCAACCCAGTCCCATAAGATTTTCGGCAAGATACTTTCTGCATTCAAATGCTGGTTTGTCAAGTGTACTCTTAATATCCTTAATGAACCATCGGTTAGCGCATATGTATTTTGCACGTGTACGCCAGAAACGGTGACCATTTTGCCTGAGTGTACTGGTAAGCTCATCCTCACTCATATATGCAAACCCATCAGGACCGACAATGCTTTGAATTTTTATTCCACCCTTTGCCGTCCAGTTAGCTGTCATAACGCAGAAACAAAGTTCTGAAAAGAGTTCTTCATTTGAACCATGTCTTCCTAGAGTCTCAAACTCATGGAATCTGGCTTCAACAAGATCATTTATTTTATTTTCAAGACCGTACAGAGTTTGTTTTAGATTCAAGATGCTCTCCTAAGCCTTTTTTTTCTGGATATTATAAAAAAACCAAGACTACAGTATATTATAAAACAGAAAAGTAACATAAGTCCTTCCGATTTGCTTACATTATCCAAGCCCTTTAGCAGAGTATTTCCGCCGATCTTCATGCCGGTATGTTTTTCCAAGAGAAATAGAGAGTAAAATGACATCAGAAGTGATCCGGATACTATTGATATAATAGCGGTTATGGTTTCAAAATTTTTTGAAATAAGGACAGCGGTTATAATTCCAATTATTATAAGACAACCCCAGGGAATGTAGTAGGAAATGCTTTCAAACTGCTTCAGCTGTTCTGAAAAAATTACAATCAGTGAATTTCCCAGAAAATAACCAATAAATCCGCCCAGAAGAAAACCTACAATTCCCACGGCTACTTTGATGATAAAGTAAAACATAATTCCCATAAGTGCAGCAAATGCAAGGAAGATAATAGAGTTATACTCGGAGAACTGACTCATAAAATCCTTTACCTGGCTGAAGCTCATTATATAAGGTATCAGCATAGTATAAGCGCTGTAAAAGCCAAGAAGAAAAATTATAAGTTTTGAAGATACTTTAGATAAAACTACCAGAAGAAAAGCGATCGGAAGCATAAATATCCAGTTGGATGTAATAAGCAAGTAAAAGTTGCTGAAAACGGAACTAAAGCCTTCAATACTTAAATTCATAAAAGCACCCCCTATAAAATTTACTTTTCAGTCTTTAGAAAAGCAGCGGAAAAAAGAGAAATGACTGACAGAAAGAGAACAAGACTTCCCATATTGCCCTGGGCAATATAAGGCCCAATAAAATTTCCGCTTG
>CALMRR010000085.1 GCA_937871925.1 uncultured Petrotoga sp. | reverse complement strand
CGTTTCATCCTTTCCAATGGGAGTATCCTCATCGTATACATTAGGAATATAAAGAAGTTTCTGCATGTACTGTTCATCAATCTGTTTCAATTGAGCTTCCAGCTCTTCTGACTGTTGATTAAGAATTTTTCCGTTTTCAATATTCTGGCGGAGTGCTTCTTCGTCGCCTTGTGCTTTTAATCTTGCAACTGCCTTGGAGTTTGTATTTTTAAGAGATCGTATTTCTTCAACTTTTTTGAGGATATCACGTCTTTTTTCATCAAGAGCAACTAACTCATCAAGAATCAAGGTTGAAGAATTTCTGTTTATAAGGCAGTTTCGTATCTTTTCAATGTTAGTTCTTACAAACTTCATATCAAGCATAAATAAGTCCTCCTAAATATTATTTGTTTTCTTTTACTTCCAATGTCAGGTTTATTCCTTCTGCTTTCATTTCATTTGTATCAGTTCTGAAAGTCGAATTCTGTGTTTTAAGATCTATTTTTTTGGCATCGTTTTTTATCCGTACATCTCCGTTAAGTACAAGAATCTTGGTAATTTCATTGTAAGAAAAGTTTTTTGCTGAAATCACATAATCTTCTTTTAATATTTTGACTAAATCATTTGAGAAACCAGTATAATTCTTTTCTTTATTATTAAATTCAAGAACATCACACGAGATGTAAAGATCTTTTTTATCAACTAAAATCTTTACGGATACTTTTTTCGAAAGCTGACCTTTTTCTGTGCTCAGATCAAATTTAAAAAATTCTGCTGATGCGTTTAAGGTTGATGTTTTTATGGTTGTTGCTGAGCATACCATATCTCGCCAATCATCGTCCAACTGGGTAATAGTTGCTACTTCAGTCATCATGGTAAGATCTGATTTTTTTATTACAACATTATCTTTTAAGACATGCTGCTTATCGCCCAAAGTTCCAAATCTAGAGCTGACCGAAATCTGGCTTTGAGAAAAAACAATACTAAAAGATAATAATAAAATAAAAAATAGAATAATTTTCTTCATAATTCAAGTTTTCCCTCCATATATTTTTGACATGTTTTCATTCCATCATAAAAGGCTACACTATCCAATGGATCTTCCAATGGACTTTCACAAGTTATTAGTTCAATATCTTTGCTTATGATCCTGAACAATTCTCTTGTACGTGCGTAAGAAATTTTTAAAAGTATCTCGGCAGCATTCATTGCTTTGAATACAGAGCCACCCGCTTCATAAGAAATTATCAGTCCGTCTGGAGAGAGATTGTATGGTGAAAGACAGATATATGAAGAAGGAATTAAAAACATATCGGATAGTTCAGTATATCTATAATACGGTAGTATCGATAATTCAGATAAAAGAACCTGAGAAATCCTAGTTTTTCTATTAAGTAGGAAAAAATTTCCTGTTTTTATGTCAAAAACTTCAAAATCAACTCTATGCTTAAGCTTTTCTATAGTCAAAGTGCCAAAATGTGAGTCAAGATATTTAGAAAAAGTAGTCTGATTTTTAAGTTCAAGACCAGATGTACCAAGCTTCAAAAGAGTTATTGCCTGTTGATATCTGCTGGAGAAAAGATCTGAGTCGATAAGCGGTTTAATAGGATTATCTTTTTCCTCAATAAATTCTTTTAAATACTTATAAAAATTTTTTCCATGCATGCCATAAAAAAATCCTATAAGACTGGAAGCACCACTTACAGTTAACTCTATATTATTATCGTGCATAAGGATATTACTAAGAGCTCCGCTATCCCATACTATACCCTCAAAAAGGCCTCCCATGAAAATTTTCATGTTATATCACGGCTGTATACTCTTTTAGCCTTCCTGTATATTTCAAAATACTTATCAAAATCATACCATTCAACTTTATCATAAAAAGAATAAACTTCATTAGCTGTATCAAGTTCGTTTTTAGTAATTAAAGCTGTTTTAAGAGAATCTATATAATTCATATAATCCATTCCATCAGAGAATGTATCTTTAAGTATAACCGGATTTATGTCATTAGCAATTATGTACTCTCCACCCAATTTTTTAGCCAAAAAAACAGGTACTTCAGAAATTGCTCCTCCGTCTACTAGATCCATGCCTCCCAGTCTCATTGGGGGAAAAGCTCCCGGAACATTTGAAGATGCCATTATGGCATCAATAAGATACCCCTCTGTTATTTCAACTAAGCGTTCAGAATTTATATCAAAGGCTACTACTCCAAACTTGATCTTACAATCTGAAAACCTTTTTTTACCGTATATCTGTTTTAAAATATCATATACTAGATCATTCTGGGCTATTCCTCTTGAATAAAGAAGCCTTTTAAAGGAGTTTACTTTTGATGATAGAGCGTTGCTTAAATCAATAAACTTCAGGGAATTTTTTTTAATTATAGCCTCAAAATCTTTCAGAAACTCATTTTTTGAAGGATTTAAAGCATAAACGCCTCCGACAACTGATCCGGCACTACAGCCTGTGACAATGTCGAATTTTATGTTCCTTTTTCTCACAATCTCACTGATGAAAGCAATATGTGCAATTCCTTTTACTCCTCCGCTTCCAAGTGCAAGAGCGTTTATCATTGCTTCCTCCATTTTTTACAGAGAAGGACTCAGTAAAAAGTAGGTTATCAGAGCTCCTACCGCTACTCCAAGTACTCCCGAAATGGTTGAGGACCAAAAAATATCTTGATTAGGCTTTTGTAGTTCTGATATCTGCTTTTCCATCTCTGTGACTTTTAATGAAAGCTCGGAAGATGCCGTAACTTTCTGAACTGATAATTCAATATCTGCTACTTCTTTTTTTGATGCTTTTTCTGCATTTATTTCGTTGTATTTTGTACTAAGTGAAAAAACTGTTTTTTTGATATCAGACATATCGGATTGCAATTTAATTAGTTCTGATGCAAGGTCAGAAGAGAGCTCACGTTTGATTTCTGTTTTCATACTGCTTAAATCAACTGTTTCGGCAATCTTAGTAGTCTCAGGAGATACAGTTTGATTTTTAAGCAGTATATAAGATTTTACTAAAAAATCATAATCTTCTTTTAATTTCTGTATTTCATTTTTATTAATTTCTGAAACAAGGGAGTTGCTCTGTTTCAAAAGATCAGAATTATAAATGAGTTCCAATTTATTTTGATTTTCATAAACAAGAGAAGAAAGATCCTCTAACTTTTTTTCACTTTCTCCGACTCTTTTAGCTATAGAGGCAACATTTCCAATAGTATTCAAAGTATCTTTATCAAGTTTTATAAGTGATGAAAGCGAGTTTATCTGAGATTCAACAGAGTCTGTTCTCAATGAAAGCTTCTGTATACTTTCATTTTGTGCACTCTGGGTTTTTTCTGAAATTTTGAACTTTTCGTCATACTCATTGGCTTTAATAGTATATATATATAACTGAGAGAGCTTATCAGAATACATGTTAATATATTCCTGCATAAGTCTTACTTCCTGCTGCAAGTTGACAAAATCATTTTTAAGGACATAATCAGTTATACTTGAAGGTATAGATTGGTTTGAAGTTGCTTTTATATTTTCAAGCATCTGACGGAGTTCTCCAACAAAAGAATTAACATCTGAATTTTTGCTTTCTAACTCAGAAAGTTTTCTTGTAAAATACTCGTTTCTATTATCATATGTGTCTATAAATGCATTTATGTACTCAACTCTGTTATTAAGTTTATCGTAAAGAGTTTTGTTATCTTTAATATCGTTAGCAAGAGATTCAATGTCTTTTTTGATTATAAGCAGTTCCGTATCGTTTTGTACAGTACTTTGAAACGTTGAAACAGTTTCTTTTGACTCCAGATAAGCAAGTCGTGAGATAATATCGTTAAACCGCTTTTCATATTGATTTTGCCCGGAGTACTCAAGAGCAGCTATACGATCTCTCAAAGCACTCAAAGTTGCTTCAGCTGTCTGATTGTAAAATCCTATGTGACTGTTGACAATGTTTCTTAAAGCTACTTTAATTCCTTCCATCTCACTGTCAAGCCTTTGTTTGGCATAATCGTTAAGCTGCTGGCGATTTTTTTCTTCATATTGAGCAAAAAGAAAACTTATGGAATCAGTTGTTTTGTCAAGTTTTTCTTCTATTCTTAATAGTTCTGATTGAAAAAGGTCGACCTTTTTATTTGACTGTTCTGAAAAAGACATAAGAGTTTTAAGGTAGGAATCGGCTGTTTTTTTCGCTGTGTCATTTGCAATAGCCGCGGCATTGTCCAAAATTACTTTAAATATTGCACTATCCGTATCAAGCGGCCCATCTATGTTCATAAATTTTTCAAGTGCCTCTACTCTGGATTTCTGCTGAGCTATATCACTGTTCAATCCCGAAATCTTTGAATCAATTTTTTTCTCCATAGATATTATTTTACTGTCATAGTTGTAAAGAGTTGTCTCTATATTGTTTATACGGTTTTCGAGACTTTCAGTATCAATCTGGGATATTCTTTTTTCAAAATCATCGAAGCTGCTAGAGTACTTTTTATCAAGGTAATCTATAAGATTTGCTCCGAAAAAGGCAATATCAAATCTCATGACGTTTGATGAGCCATTGAATCTTCCCTGACTGTCCAGTTCAAGAAGACCATCAGTTACCATACGTACAACTTGTGAATAGTATGGAGAAGAAGGTTTAAGGTCACGTATTTCTAACGAAAATACCGGAATAGAGACAAAAATAAAAATAAATACAAGGAAAAATTTTCTCATCTTTTTACCTCCGTTTACTTTAAAACAGCAAGATCGTCAATAAAGAGGGACTGAGCAGCGTCAATATATATTACAAACTTTATGCCTTTGGTTTCTACTACATGAGGTCCTTTTGAAACGTATACTATAAACTGTGACGGTGGATAAATTATTCCGTCAATTTTATACTCTCCTGAAGAGTAAGGCCTTATTGGAATTTTATCTTCGAATATAAAGTTAAGATTTTTAACTTCCTGATCAGTTATATCTATTTTTTCAGTTTTTTCGATGTTCTTGTATTTTACTGTAATAGCATGTCTTCCTATTGGCAAAGGATAGCCAAAAACACCAAAGTATCCAATAAGCTGATTGTCAATATATATAAGAGTATCGTCGACATTGTTTATTATATTTACAAAACCATATCCAGGTGAATCGATTATAAGAACGTTATTTTTGCCAGACTCTGCAGAAATATTGTATTTTTTTGTAAGGCTTTCGAATTGGAAAGTCTGTTTTTTAGAGATAATATTTGCAATAAATTGTGCAGGTACGGTACTTATCTCATTTTGGAAAGAGATGCTCTTTTTTTCTGAAGAGTAAAGATTCATAACCGTTATTTTGTTTATATCGATGATCTTCGGAGCTTTCTGGTCAAGCTTTATACCAAGCAGATCCAAAGTATTTTTGCTGTATATCTGGAGAAAATGCTCCTTTTTATCGGTGACAATAAAAGAAATACCTGAACCAAGGTTTATTCCGTCAAGAAAGACTTCAGCATTTTCTGCGTTAAGAAGTTTAAAAATCCTTATATCCTCCTCCAAACTTACAGTATAACTTATCTGAGGAGTGGTTTCGCTTATATTGGCAGAAAGCTTCTTAGGAGTATAAAGTGCTTTTGATACCGTAAATAGATGACTTCCCATAGGAATCTTTGCAGTAAACGGAGTTATTCCAAGATACTCATTATTCAATGTAACTAAAGCTCCTGAAGGCTCTGAAGAAAAAAATACAGTACAAGCTTTGGTCATAGTAAATATATAATCGTTTGTTTTGGAGTCGGTTTTAAAACTTAAATCCATGTACCCAGGTGCTTTTAGTATAACATCCTTTCCTTCCAGCAAAGATAAAGCCGTCGCATAAGGAGTAGTGCCCAGATTTTTGGAACCTACAAAAATACTTGCATCAGAAGGTATAGAAGATATATAAGCAAAGTCAGTTCTTTTAAGTGTAACAGATAACTTGTTTTCATAAAAAGGTTTTAAGTCAACTGTAACTGTTTGGGAAAGATACCCTGCTTGCTCTATCTTCAGCTCTCTTATTGTAGAGGGTATGTAAGTTTGGGTATCGTTAATAACTTTCTGGCGTATATTATTGTTATTGAACATATAATTTATGTAGAAACTGTCACTATTTGTTTTAATATTGAGAATACTTAGCGGGACCTGTAAAGCTGAAATCTCTAACTTTGAACCTTTGGTGCCGGAAATATCCAATGAATAATCTGTATATCCAGGCTTTTTAACTTCCAGCTTATGGGTTGTATCTGACAGATCTATGTTGTATACGGACTTTCCAATGATTTTTTTAAAAATCCCATCTATAAATACCGAACTTCCTTCTAAACCAGAAAGAGTAAGCGTAAATGAAAAAGATAATATGTACGCCAAAAGAATAAAAACCGTTAAAAAGAGTCTTTTACCGATATTCCCCACTCTTTACCACCTCTTTGATTGTTTTTTGTAACTCACTTAATTTTTCTATAAGTTCTTTTTCATTTCCCAACCTATCGATAACTGATTGCATAACTTCTACCCTTTTTTTAATTACTTTGGTAATAAGTTCTCTTCCAGAATCGGAAAGTTTAATCCTATATACTCTTTTATCTTCCTCTGACTGCTCTCTTTCCAAAAAATAAAGAACTTCCAGTCTTTTTATTAGACCAGTTGTAGTACTTTTGGTCACTCCGAGATTTTTACTTATTTCACTTAACTTTTTTTCACCGTCGAAGTATAATAGTTGTAATACATCAAATTGAGCAGGAGAAATGTCGTAATCTTTCAATACTTTTCTTCCGGCTGCCCTGATGTTGAAACAGATCGACCTTAAAATACTTTCCATATTTTCCGCATTCTTGTACATTTTGATACCTCCCTGAGTTTTAAAATTATTATTATCACAAATTACAAGAATTTGTAGTAAAATAATTACAATATACAGCTATTCTATCATAAAATTCTGGAGGAACAAAGAAATGAGTAAAAATATAACTATTACGGCTATGCTTTCTGTGTTAACTATAATACTTTTTTCATGTCAGATGTTTATTCCTGTGGTAGGAATCTTTGTTGCATACTTTTCTATTATTCCACTTATGTTTATATATGAGATGACTAATACTAAATATTTTTTTATATCTCTTATTACATGCATATCTATGGTTATGATTCTGAATGACCCTTTTGGATGGATTTTCTTTGATCTGCTTCTGGTTCCGCCCGCAATTACAACTGTAACAAAAAACAAAATTCTTAAGTTAATAATGATTGCTCCCATAGAGATAGGCTTTCTTCTTTTATTTAAGATACTTGTAGTAAATGGTTCAAAAATTGATATGATTTTATCAAATATATGGTATATACTTGGTATATTGTTTTATTTCGCTGGAACTTTCTTTTATCGAAAAGCTTTTTTGATATCAAAGATGTTGCTGAAAAAAATAAACTACTAATTTAATCAACTGATATAAAGACTGATATAAAGTATGATAGAATATAAATTATATATTTTTAGGAGGAACAGTGATGAGTATACTAAAGACTATCCAGAAAATTATAGAAAAAGTTCTTGCTGACATGGGAATTTCACAGAGTCTGGATTTTAAAGTTGAAGTGCCTCCGCAGGACGAATTAGGAGATTTTTCAACTAACGCAGCATTTTTGTGCTCAAAAATATTGAGAAAATCTCCAAAGTTAGTTGCAGATGAGATAGCTGAAAAGCTTAGAAAGCTTGACACATTTGTGAGGGTTGACAATATAAACGGTTTTATAAATATGTTTTTGGATCATAGTGTGTACCAGATGGCATGTGCTGGTATAATAAGCAATCCCAGGAATATCGGTAAAAGCAATATTGGAAATGGCGAAAACATTCAATTTGAATTTGTAAGTCCTAATCCGACCGGACCACTTACAATTGCTCATGGAAGACAGGCCGTTATAGGGGATGTTCTATGTAACATATTTGCTGAAAGCGGCTACAATGTACAGAGAGAACTCTATATAAATGATGCGGGGCAACAGATAGAGTACCTTTCAAAATCCGTTTGGATAAGGTATAATGAACTTTTTGGCATTAAGCATGAGCTTCCTGAGGATGGCTATCATGGCGAATATATTATCGATGTCGCAAAGGAATTTAAGAACGAATATGGGGATAAGTATAAAGATATATGGAATGAGGAAGTAAATGATCTTTTCAAGGAGTACTCACTTAAAAAGATGCTTTCTATGATAAAACAGACCCTAGATAGACTTGGAGTGAATTTTGATGTCTACTTCAGCGAAAAGCTTCTCATAAAGGAGAAAATAGTAAACAAAATATTGGATACTTTGGAAAAATCCGATAGCACTTATGAGAAAGACGATGCAGTATGGTTTAAAGTATCAAAGTATATTGATGAAAACGATAAAGTTCTCATAAGATCTACTGATAATCGTGCGACCTACTTTTGTGATGATATAGCGTATCATTATTATAAGTATCATAGAGGTTTCACTAAGGTATACGATATCTGGGGAGCAGATCACCAGGGTCATATTCCTCGCATGAAAGCTTCAATGAAAGCTTTGGGAATACCAGATGATTTTTTCAACGTTATCTTGCATCAGTTTGTTACGCTAAAAAAAGGCGATGATGTTGTCAGAATGTCAAAAAGAGCCGGTAATTTTGTTACTTTGGATGACCTTATAGAAGAAGTAGGAACTGATGCCACAAGATATTTTTTTGCTATGATTGATCCAGATACTCCTATGAATTTTGACCTTGAACTAGCTGTAAAAAAATCTTCAGATAACCCGGTTTTTTATGTGCAGTATGCTCATGCAAGGATAAGCAGTATCCTTAAACAGGCAGAAGAGCGTAAAATCGATTTTAAGATGTTTGAAGGATTAAGTGAGGTAAAAGAGAAAGAAGAGCTTTTGTTGATAAAAGAACTTTCTCTCTTTTCAAATGTTGTTGCAGAAGCAGCAAAGAACAGAAAAACAAACTTTATTACAACATATCTTGAAAAAGTATCCAGTAGATTTCATACTTTTTATACTAAGCATTCTATTTTAAATACAGATAATTCACAGTTGATACAGGCTAGACTCAACATCTGCCTTGCAACCAAAATAATACTTGAGAGTGGCCTGGCTTTGCTTGGAGTCAGTGCTCCCGATAAAATGTAAGGGGGGTCATCCATGTACGAAATACAGAGAAATCCTACTGAAAAACTTATCATTCAGAAAAACGAGTTCAAAGGAAAAGAGTATATTGACATCCGGATTTTTTATGAAGATGAAGGTGAGTACAAGCCAACAAAAAAAGGAGTCACATTTAATCCGGATCAGATTGATGAAGTTATAAAAGCCCTTGAAAGTATAAAAGAAGAATCACAGAAATAAAGTATCTTTAGAAAATTGCGTCAATACAAATAAGAAGATATTTAATACTTTATAAGTCATAAGTTCAGAGCCAAATACATTGGTTCTGTTCTTGTGCGATATTGTCAAAATTTTTTTAAGTTATAAAGAGTTGGCGTAATAGTGGCAAAGTTTAAATTTAGGAGATACCAATGCTGGATAGCAAAGGTTTTGATTTATGGGCTAATGGATATGAAAAAGAAGTAGGCATTTCTGATGAAGAAAACAGATACCCTTTTGCCGGATATAAGAGTGTTCTGTCAAAAATTTATCATAAAGTACTAGAAAAGAATAAGCCAAGTGTTCTTGATATCGGTTTTGGAACAGGTGCACTTACTGCTAAACTTTATGAGCAGGGATGTAAAATATATGGGCAGAATTTCTCTGTAAAGATGCTTGAGATTGCCAGCAAAAAGATGGCGAAGGCTAAATTTTATCAGGGGGATTTCTCTCTTGGTCTGGTAAAACCACTGAGAAAGTACAAATATGATTTTATAATTGCAACCTACGCACCTCATCATCTTACTGATAAAGAAAAAGTAGTTTTTCTTCTGGATTTGAAAGAATTACTGAACAAAGACGGGACGATTCTTGTCGGCGATATAGCATTTGAAAGTAGGATTGAATTGGAAAATTGCTGTAGTGAAGCAGGCTCAGAATGGGATGAGGATGAAGTATACTTTGTAGTTGATGAGTTGAAGAAAGAGTTCCCAGAATTGATATTTGAAAGGGCTTCTTACTGCGCTGGAGTTTTATACTTTGGGCAAAAAAACCTTTTTAAGTAGGTTGTGCTTAAAAAAATAATTCTGGTTTTTTAAATTTCATAAACGTATACAGCTTTAAAAATAAAATGCCCTATAGGGCATTTTAAAATTTTATGGTACTAAGTATTAGAGAAATACTCTGTACATTTCATGTTGTACATTTCATGTTCGATCTTATAACAAATATGTTGAATTTGGTATAAAATAATTTAAAGTGCATTTTCTGAAGAAAAATTTTTAAGATTTTCTGCATTTTCTATTTCGGCATACTTCTTAATTTCTTCAGCATTTTTAAGATAGAAACTCATTGCCTGATTAAGAACACTAG
>CALMRR010000084.1 GCA_937871925.1 uncultured Petrotoga sp. | reverse complement strand
AATGTTTATGCCTATAAACTTTCCTGTAGGATCAGAGATGCTCGATATGCCAAAGTTCAGTGAAAAACTTCTGTTGTTGGCTGAGAGTACATCCGTTGTAAACTCGGCGTAAAAGCTTTCTTTTTTTTCATATGCTTTGTCAATAAAAGAAAGAAAAACTTCCTTTTCTTTAATTTGTTCAAATCTGAAAAAATCTGAAATATCTTTTCCGAAAGCATCTTTTGGAAGAATAACCGAAAAAGTACCGGCTGCCATGTTAGTATACAAAATTTTTTTATAGACATCCAACGCTATAATTCCATCATTCAAAGAACATAAAAGCCTTTTGAAAAACTCCTTTTCATTGACCAGTTTATCTGCATCTGTAAAAAAAGTAATAAAAAAATACTTCTCCGGAGAAAAAACCTTTATATCGAACCACTTCTGCCATAAGCTTGAGTAATGTTGTATTTCTTTCTCACCGCCGGTTAATGCCACTTCACCATAAAAGTTTATCCAATCAAACATACTGTCATCTTTTCCATTTAAAAGCTCAGTCCTGTTTTTTCCGATGACATCACAGGCTCTGACTCCCATAATTCTTTCAAAAGCTTTATTGACATCAAGAATTATGTAATCCACAACTTTTCCTTTTTCATTGGTAAACACCTTATGCAAAGCATATCCGACAGGTATGCGGTGAAGTATTTCTTTGAAGTCGATAGAATTTTCCATCTTTGCCTCCTGAAGAGATATTTTTAAAGTTAATATATATAAAAAGTGATTAATATTATTCTATAACTTTAAAACCTAGTATGCAAACTTATAAACAGACGAAAAAAGGCAAAGGTATTAAAAAAGCTTTTATCTATCTGATATATTAAAGGTTTGTGCACAAAAAATAAACTTAGGTATAGTATAAATTTAACATTATCTGATATAATAAACCTGAAAATAAAAAGCAGAATGAGGTGGAGGATGAAAAAAAAGTTCTTGGTTATTGTAGCTGTTTTATCTGCGATATTGGTTAGTGCATGGAGTGTTCCTGATTATTATAATTATGTCAACGATTTTATAAATGTGATTGCGCCTGCCGAAGAAGCAGAGCTGAATAGTCTTGCCCAAAAAGTTGAGCAAGAGAAGGGAGTTCAGATAGCAATCGTTACCGTAAATGTTTCTCAGGATATAACGCCCAAGGAGATGGCCACTGAGCTCTTCAACAAATGGGGCGTAGGCAGCAAAGGCAAGGATAACGGAGTTGTTTTGCTTTTGGCTCTTGATCCTGACGGAACCAAAGGCGGAAATGAGATACAGATTGAGGTAGGCTACGGTCTTGAAGGTATACTGCCTGATGCAAAAGTAGGAAGAATAATTGATGATTACATGATTTCAGACCTGTCTGGCAAAGAGTATGGAAAGGCTTTTATATCTGGAGTTAAAGCACTATCATCGGTTATATATCAGGATCCTTCAATGGCACCTGAAAATAAAAGCAACAGTTTTATGGAAGAAATCGGTCCGGAGATGATAGTGTTTTTTGTGATTGCACTTATTGTGATAGTTTCCGGATCAGCAGCGGGT
>CALMRR010000083.1 GCA_937871925.1 uncultured Petrotoga sp. | reverse complement strand
CATCTCCAGGACAGGAAAGTTCTCTTCCGGCGTGACAAGACCATTAACGGGCGCAGAGTCCACCAGAATCAGCTTACTAACTAATTGAGGATATCTGAAGGCAAGAGACATACTCACAGCACCGCCAAGTGAATGTCCTACCACCACTGCCTTTTCTATCTTCAGTTGATTCATGAAACCCTTTATAAAGTCGGCATATATATCTATGCTCACATTATCAATTCTATCAGATTTTCCGAAATTTACAAGATCGGGTATGTAAGTTGTATATCCATCTATACTGCTTACCTTTTCATACCATCTGTGTGATCCAAAATTACCATGTATCATTAGTATAGCTGGCCCACTTCCCTGCTGACGATAAAAAATCTTTTTCCCATTTACGGTAACGTATTTCCCATCTTCAGCCCTGCGGCTCCAACTTTTTTTGATCAATAAAGCCCATGGCCTCCCAAGATACTTCATGGAAAGGAGCTTCAGACCGTAAGCAATTCCCTGTGGAAAGAATAAGACAAATACTATGAGAAGTGCTCCGAATATAAGCGTCATAGGTATATTTCCACGCGAAAACAGGAAAGGAAGTCCTGTTATTATTATAGAACCGATCATACCGCCTTCCAGAGATGCCATACCTCCGATTACAATCATAGATAAAAGGTTCAATGATGTGTTCATTCCAAAATCAGGAGGAGAGATGTATCCAACCGTATGTGCGTATAATGCACCAGCTATTCCCCCATAAATCGCACTTACTATGAAAGCATTCAATTTTATCTTTGAAGGCTTAATCCCATATGCCCTTGCTGCAACCTCACTGTCCCTGACCATCTTGTACTTCTCACCGACAGGAGAATGTAAGATTAGAGATGCAACATATGTCAGAACTACAAAAAACACAAGATTCAGAAGATAAATATAAAAATCGCTTTCAAAAAACCTAGGGATATTTCTCATCCCAATATGTCCGCCAAAATGCTCTATAGCTGCGAACAACTGCTCAACAGCAACTCCAAAAGCCATTGTGGCTATTGCAAGATAAAAACCCTTTAGCCTTAATGCCGGCAGTCCAATTAAAAAGCCAAGAAACGCTGCAAGAATTATAGCTATAACAATGTTTATATAAAAAGGAGTTCCAAAGTCCATAGCCATAGCGGCAGTAGTATAGGCTCCAACAGCCATAAATGCTCCGTGCCCAATGGAAACCTGGCCGGTAAAGCCGGACACTATATTCAATCCCATAGCGGCAATTGCGTATATAAGTACAAGAGAAAATATCATCAAAAGGAAGGATTTATTTATAAATAATACTCCTAATAATACTCCTATTATAAGAACTATCAAAGCTTTTTTTATGTTCATACTTACACTCTCCCTTCAAACTTCTTGGCAAAAAGGCCTGAAGGCTTAAATGCCAGCATCAGTATTATTATAAGAAGTATTATCGTGAGCTGATAATCCGGGGAGATGTAAATTCCGACTATTTTTTCAAGAATCCCAAGTATTATACCACCTAGAATTGATCCGTAAAGGCTTGTAAATCCTCCGAGAACACCTGCTGTAAAACCGTAAAGCTGCATGTTTATCATCATAGTCGGAGTTACTGTGGTTTTAGGCGCAATAAGAACACCTACAAGAGCAGAAAGGCTTATCCCTATACCCCATACCAACCCGTCTATCATATTTGTGTTTATTCCGACCACTTTGGAACCGACCTCATCTTGTGATCGTGCTCTTATAGCTATTCCCACTTTGGTTACTTTGAGGAAAACTGCCAACAGAATGGTTATTCCAAGCGAAATAACTGTTATAAGCAGATCGTTGAGCGGAAGTATAAGGAGTCCATCCTCACCGAGTGTAAAAATAAGTGGAGGAGCACTTACCAGTTCGTTGAAGCTGAAAGGGTTTACTCCCCAAATAATCTGCGCAAGACCTTCAAGGATCATAAGTATGCCTAAGGTTATTATGAGCATGCCACCGTGCGAAAGATGCTTCACAGGTCTCATTAGAAATTTTTCAATAAGAAATCCCAGAAGTATTCCGAATATAACCGCACAAAGTATTGCC
>CALMRR010000082.1 GCA_937871925.1 uncultured Petrotoga sp. | reverse complement strand
ATGCACTTTTCTATATGCATTTCCGCCCCACATAAAGAAAATGTTCACTGCTGCCAAAAAGATTGCTGTCTTGGCCAAGCTTGTAGCATATGTCCAACCATTTTTTATACTCTTCTTCTTCCAGTGCATTCACTTCATTTTCTTTTGAACAAAGTATATTTTCAACTCCTGCAAATGCAAGCTCCTCAAGTCCGGCATCAGCCATAAATTTTCTTGCTTCACAAGGTGACCAAAAGTAAGCTGTGGTAAATCCATTCTCAGGACTGTTGGCTCCATCTTTAAGATATCTAATGATTTGCTCTGTATCGTCAATATGATGCAATCCTTTCAAATAATCTTGAATCGGTGCATACTTAGATATGAAAGATGCAAAAATTATACCTCCGGGTTTGAGATGAATTATTGCCTGTTTAAGAACACTCATTCTTTCATCTTCGCTTACAATATGGTACAAAGGCCCCATAAGAAGTATCACGTCAAAGTCTTTTCCGTATAAGCTCAGATCTTTTGCATCAGCATGAATATATGCCACGAGCTTTACTCCGGCCTCTGCCGATTTTTCTTTTGCGGTTTTGATATTTTTGGAAGATATATCCAACAGAGAAACATGATGTCCCTTATCCGCAAGATAAAATGAGTATCTACCGGGACCTCCCCCAATATCGAAAATATTAAGTCCTTTACCCTCGATATATTCATCCATATACTTTTTTGTAATATCAAATTCTATCCTGTGTCTGGAAAGCCTTTCCCATTCATCATAACAATTATCGTACCAATCTTGTACTTTATCCATAAATACCCCCCGTATACTATAATAACCGTTTATAAAGCCTCAAATATAAGCTTACTTTTCTATCTCTATTAAAAATTTTTCAAAAGTATTTTCATTGAAAACTTTTATCCCTTTTTTGTCCAAAAGATCAGCAGTTATACCGTTCCCAAAAATAATTTTTCCGCTGAAAGTGCCATCATAAACTCTTCCAAATCCGCATGAAGGACTTCTTTCTTTGAGTATGGCATACGGACATTTAAAGAGCTCTGCAATTTTAAGGGTTTCCCGTGCACCTCTTAAGAAGTTTTCCGTAACGTCTTCTCCCAAGACCGTAACGACTTTTCCTTCCTTTATTTCGGCTGGTTTTCTAGGAGTTTTTAAGCCTCCGTACACCTCGGGACAGACCGGAATAAGATTGTATTTTTCAATCAAGTCTAGAACTTTTTGCTCAGGCTGGCCTTTTCCATCATAACGGCAGTTAAGCCCAAGCAGGCATGCGCTTACGAGTATATTCATGCTTTCTCCTTTATCTATGTTTTTCAACATATATAATATATTATAACTTTATTATAACTTTTTTCTCTGTATTCAACAAAAAACTTCCTCTTTATGAGGAAGTTTTTTATATCGTCTTGTTCATAACCATAACTACAAGTACACATGTAATAAGTACAAAGACTGAAAAAAAAGCAACTCCTGCGTTTATCTTTTTTTCAGTTTTTACCTGTCCTTCAGAGATCATTTTAGTCTGTCTTAGAGCCGCTACCACAGGCTTGTAAAGAATAAGAACAAGAGCTGTATTGATACCGCTTTTTAAAAGATTGAATGGCAGGAAAGCTGGCAGCAAAAGCTTGACAACTGCTTGCCGGGGATAGTTCATATATATAGGGGTTATAAGGTAATTCCACAAAAGCATAACAGCTGTCATTGCAAGACTGGCGGTTATAAGACCGGCTAGTGCCCCCTTGGCAGTCTGATGTTTTTTATATATATAGGCTGCTGTGCATGCAAACGCACACGTAGATATAACATTCATTATAAACCCTATCACTCCTGTGCTGCTAATAGTAATCATCTCCAAAAGAGAAACCACGACAGAAACAAAAACAGCTGTCATAGGTCCGAAGATAAACCCACCAATGGTAATAATAACATCTTTGGGTTCATACTTTAAAAATAGAACCACAGGGACCCTTGCAATAAACACCGCTGCATAGGAGAGTGCGCACAGCATAGCCGCCGCAGTCATCCATCTTGCTTTTTCATTCATATCAAAGCCTCCTAAAATAAATTAACACCTGAAAGATTGATTGTCTTTCAGGTGTTAAAATTATAAGAGCCCGTCTTATTTGCTGCCGATACAATTATCTTTAACGATAACTGCACAAGCTTAAGCTTTTAACACATCTTCTTTCATCCAGACTTTACTGTCGGTTTTGGAATTTCACCAAATCCTGAGCTTACGCTCCTGCGCTTAAAGCGCTCGCGGACTTTACCGCCGATCGGGAATCTCACCCTGCCCTGAAGACAAATCTCTATTCAAATGTTATTTTTATTATACCGCTTCAGAATATTTTTGTCAATACTTTGTGCAATAAAAAACAAAGTATTTAAAGACGATAACGCATCTATTTCAGCTATAAAAGCATTTAATAGATCATATCTATCCACAGATACCTTAAACTTCCTTTGAAATACCCATTTTATAAGTGTGATATAATATTCTTATAACTTTCTGTGAGGTGAAAATATGTTTGGTGGATCAGATCCTTTCGGTTCTTTTGGTATGTTTAACTTCATCTTCTACGGAGTGTTTTTCCTGGTAATAGGCATGTTCGCCGTTATCATTATAAGTATTGTTCTTGGCTGGTTTAAAAATCAGAGAAGTCCTCTTATAGAAGTACAGGCCAAAGTTGTTGCCAAAAGAGACCATACATCCATTCATTCACGGAACAGATCAACTTCTTCTATTAATACTTACAGTTCATTTACGGCATATTATGTTACTTTTCAGTTTGACACCGGTGACAGGGTCGAACTTAAAGTACCGCATGATGAGTTCGGACTTCTTATTGAAGGCGACAGTGGAAAGCTAAAGTTTCAAGGCACCAGATTCATACAGTTTGAAAGATTATAACCTACTAAAACTCTGTTTTTACCGCTTATCCATAAAACCTTTCAGATATTCACCGACGGATCTGTTCATCTCCTCAGAGAAATCTGATTGGTACTTCCGTTCAAAAAAAGCTTTCATCCAGCTATCAAAATCGCATCCCTTGCGCCTGAACTCGGTCATATTCTCCCATTCTTTCCTGCTTAGACTCCTGTAGCTGTCTTCATATACAACACAGTTCAGGGGAAATCTGTTTTTTGGAGCTTCAGCCTTACTTTTTGGATACCCAAACACAATCAGACTCACAGGAACAACTATCTGTGGAAGATTGAACATTTTTTGATGTACTTCTTTGTGTTCAAGGATATCTCCTATATAGCATGAACCTATTCCAAGACTTTGGGCTGCTATTACCGCATTTTGCGCTGCTATCATAGTATCCTCAACAGCAAGCAAAAAATCTCCCGGTCCCGGTTCTCGCGGACAGAGGTTCGCAAGCTTGTACGCTTCATACCATTTAAGCTGATCAGCACAAAAGAGCAAAACCCACGGAGCTTGTGCAATAAAAGGCTGATGATCACAACTTTCAGCCAAAATATCCTTTTTCTCCTGGTCGTTTACTTCAATTATGGTATAAAGCTGCTGATTTCCTGCTGTAGGTGCAGCCATTGCCATGTTAAGAACAACTTCTTTTATGTGCCTGGGTATCTTTTCTTCTGAAAAAGCTCTCACGGAAGCTCTGCTTTTTAGACATTCTATAACCTGATTCATAAAACCTCCCCCCTTTCAATATTTAAGCTTGTTATGGCTTATCATCCGTTTCTTGTTCGATAGAACTGTCAATGGTTTTCTTAAAAAAAATTTCCCGATTTTAAAATAAAATGATATTTGTATGTTTTATGCTTTTATCTGTTATACATTATAAAACATATTGACACATAAACCTTTTTAGGAGTATTATTCCTATGTATATAAAAATAATATTTATATAAAATTTATAAAAATTTAGAGTAATTAAAAATTCTATTATTATGAATTGATTTTACATATATAAAAACTTATTTATCTTATTAATACAATATCATATTTTAGTTTTTTTGATAAGTAACTAAATAAAAATTTCAAGTTATTTGGATTTAATTTTGTATAAACAAAAGGGGGAGAAAGATGATTTTGGCTAAATTTAAAAGTTCCATGAAAACGATTGATTACAAGTTATTTGGAACATTACTTTTTATGGCATTGCTACCTACGATCTATACTACAGTGAGAATATTTTTCTTAGGGGCTATGCCTAATGATTCTGGCTTAAACATCGCAAGTCAGTTATCATGGGTACAGGTAATATATGAAATAATAGATGAAGCAATAATGTTGCCGCTTTTTTATTTGATTGGCAAATCTCTTAAGAACAAAGAAGAGTTAAGCAATAAAATATTCTCAGGACTATTTATAACTTTTATTATTTATTTTATCATTTCGCTTGTATTTTTGCTTTTTGCAGAGCCACTTATTCTTTTGATGAAGCAAAAAACAGACTTACTAGAAAGAACAGCTATTTATATCAGATGGGAATCGGTAGCATTGGTTTTTTCTGTATTAGCTCGTTTTATTATACTAGTCTTTACCAGCTTAGATAAAAAAAAGGGGTTGTTAAGTATACTCTCCATTCAAATGATTTTATCAATAATACTGGATATATTCTTTGTTTCATCTTTACCATTTTCTCTTAATGTAGGTGTAAATGGAATTGCGTATACAAATATTATTGTAAATTTGTCTATATTTCTGTTGGGGCTGTTTATTCTTACATCTGATGATAGAATACAAAAACCCAAGATATCTTTATCATGGGTAAAGAAATGGTCTAAATCATGGATAAAGGAATGGTCTAAAGTCGGTATATATTCAGCGGCTGAAAGCTTTGTTAGAAACATTGTATTTATGCTTATGATAGTGCGAATGATAAATCTTGTCGGAGAACAAGGAACATTTTGGGTTGCAAACAACTTTATTTGGAGATGGCTACTTCTTCCGATTCTGTGTTTGGGTGACTTAATCAAAAAAGATTGTGCAAAAGATGTGAAAAATGCGATCGAAGAAAAGACTTTAGGCTATTTTGGAATTACTTCAATTGTTGTGGGTTTATGGTTAATTACAATTCCTTTGTGGGAGGCATTTATCAGAATCGTTATGAATATTAGTAATTCTCAAGATGTGTTTAAAATTGCACTAATATCTGTATTTTTTTATATAGTATTTGCTTATAATAACGTTGTTGACAGTATTTTTTACGGTATAGGGAAAACAAACTATATGTTAGTTCAGTCGGTTCTAGTTAACGTAATTTTTTATGGGATAGTGTATTATTTATACCTAAACAGATTGTATATTCCTTCATTATATAATATTGCAATAATTTTTGGTTTGGGCATTCTTTTTGATAGTATAATTACTTTTTGTATTTTTGGCTGGATGCTAAAAAAAGAAAAAATAAAAATACTATAAGGAAAAAGCATACAAAAACATGATTCAGGGAATGGAATTTTTTATATTTTTCTAGACAAAGATCTTGGTCTTTGGTTTGATTCTACAAGAAATGAAATATTAAAACTTTTTCCTTCCATT
>CALMRR010000081.1 GCA_937871925.1 uncultured Petrotoga sp. | reverse complement strand
CAAAAAACATACCCGGCGTGAGGCACTATGGCACCACTGCATCTTATGAGCTTTTCACCGGCATGAAAACCCTCGGGGAAGTATCCTTTCATCTTCGCTGAAAGTTCTGATGAATCCTGCGGGTAAAACTTTCCGCTTGCTGCAGGCATTCTTTTTTTTGAATACATGCTGCACCCCCTGTCATTTCAATCATTTGTAATCCTGTGCAACCGGTTTGGTAAGAACCTCCGCCCTTATAAGAAAAACGAGTTCAAAACTTGAAACTTCATTTTTATAGTATGAGAAAAAATCTCCTATTAATGGGATGTTTTTTAAAATAGGAACCCCTTTTTTCATTCTGTAGGTCTTGGAAAAGTTAAGTCCTCCAATCTTAATAAGTCCACCGTTTCCAGTCATGAAAGAAGTCTCTATGGTCTTGCTGTCAAGAGCACTTTCTTTCTGTTCCTTGGCCTCGGTCAGCTCAACATAGAAAGTTGTTGTTATGCTTCCTGTCATCTCGTCATAACTTCCTTTTACTCTGGATTTGAAGCTAGACTGAACTTTGGAGTAAACTTTCTTTCCGTCTTTTTCATCCACCAGTACAGGTATGGATACATTTGAATTTATCTGAGCCTCTTCTCCCTGCATAACATAAAAGCTTTGTCTTGCAAGTATATTAAGCTTCTCATCAATATACCTTGAGCTGGTTATATTCAACCTGGCTATCTCATAAAGGTTCTCAAGGGTTATTGACCCCAAGTCACTTCCGTTCATTACTATTATCTCATATTTAAGCATTTTTTGTTTATTAAAAAAACGGATAGTTTGGTTATCCAAATAATTATAACTTATACCTTTTGCAAAACATAGCCGAAACAGTGATTCCATAGTAAAAACAGCATGGTTGACATGAATTTTTATCTCCTTGGAAAGATCACATACGCAATTAAATCCATTGCGCCGGCAGACAGAGACTATAAGCTCCTTAATATCTGAAGACTGAGATACTTCAGACTTCTCCGACATCACTGCCTGTATATATTCAAGCACAAACCCCTCTAAGCTTTCATCATATTCTATAAGAT
>CALMRR010000080.1 GCA_937871925.1 uncultured Petrotoga sp. | reverse complement strand
ATCGCTATATCATCAGGATGTTTGACAATTCTCTTCAGTATTTCTTCTAAAAACTCTTTCATTAATTTGCTGCTCCCTTATTTTCTTTCCTAGCAACCTTCTGGGCATGCTTCATCTCATCAAACTTCTTCATTACTCCAGTTCTCGAAAGTATGTTTCTTGCAGTATCAGTAGGCTGAGCACCCTTCATGAGCCACTCAATAGCTTTTTCCGAATCTACTTTAAACGGAAGCTTATCGTTTATTGGATCATAGAATCCAAGCGACTGAATATACTGTCCGCTTCTTTTTTCTCTTGAATCGACCACTACTAATCTGTAAAACGGCTGATGCCTTCTTCCCATTCTGTTCAATCTTATCTTTACCATGCTAAAAAACACCTCCTGAATATTTTTAATATTACATATTAAATGGCATTTTCCCAAAGAACTTCCTTTTCCCCATGCTTTTAAACTGTTTCATCATCTTTTTCATTTCTTCGTAAGACTGAAGAACCTTGTTAATTTCCTGAAGTGATGTACCACTGCCTTTGGCAACTCTCTGTTTCCTTGAAAAATTAAGTACCTTCGGGTTTTTCCTCTCCTGGGGAGTCATAGACTGGATAATAGCTTCCATCTTCTTCATCTGTTTTTCGCCCTTGGCAATATCAACATTCTCCTTTGGAATATTTCCCGGAAGCATTTCAAGAATCTGACTTAAAGGACCAAGTTTTTTTATTTGCTTAAGCTGCTGGAGAAAATCTTCAAGGTCAAACTTATTTTCAAGGAACTTCTGCGCCGCTTTTTCCGCTTCTTCTCCTTGAACCTCTTTTTCGACTTTTTCAATGAGTGAGAGAACGTCTCCCATTCCAAGAACCCTGCCGGCATACCTTTCAGCATAAAAAGGCTCAAGATTATCGAGTTTTTCACCCAGACCCACCAGCTTTATAGGCTTGGAAGTTACATACCTTATAGAGATTATTACTCCGCCTCTTGAATCACCGTCGAGCTTGGTTATTATAAATCCTGAAAGCTCTAACTGATTATTGAACTCCGTTGCAGCTCTTACGGCATCCTGTCCCATCATAGAATCAACTACCATGAGGGTTTCATCTGGATTAACCATATCATGAATCTTTCTCACTTCAGCCATCATATCACTGTCAATATGGAGTCTTCCGGCGGTATCAATAATAACAATATCATGTATATTTCTTATTGCAAAGTCTTTTGCCTGTTTTACTATCTCCAGGGCATTCTTTCTATCCCCCGAAAAAACTGGAACATCTATCTGCCTTCCTAACTGAACAAGCTGTTCTATAGCAGCTGGTCTGTACGTGTCGGCAGCTACAAGAAGAGGCTTACGCCCTTTTTCTTTATACATTTTGGCAAGTTTGGCGGCACTTGTGGTTTTACCGCTTCCCTGAAGCCCTGCCAACATTATATAAGCAGGATTTCTTTTAAGATCTAACTTTACAGGTTCTTTTCCACCCATTATTTCAACCAGTTCATCTCTGACTATTCTTATGAACTCCTGGTCAGGTGATAGGCTCTGCATTACCTTAGCACCTATGGATTCAATCTTAAGCTTTTCAACCAGTTCCTTGACTACCTTGTAATTGACATCGGCTTCAAGCAACGAAAGCTTGACCGAATTAACGGCCTCTTTTATGTTTGATTCTGATATTCTTCCTTTGCCGGAGAGAGTTTTAAAGACACTCGCCATTTTTTTCTGCAGGTTCTCAAACATTGTTGTACCCTCCATAAATAATCCCTGTTAAGTATACTATAAATTTAATTTTTTTGGGTGAAAAGAAGATAACACAGTATACAAAGAACAAACAGGTTGGTAACTTTTTCGTTAACAAAAAAATAAGATACTTTGAATTGATTCAAAGCATTATTTTCTCTAATATCCATTAATCTTATATTTCAAAGCTTTTTTTATAAATCAATTAACAAAGAACTCAATTGTTTTTTGTTGATTTTTTGTTAATTATATCCTCAAGCTCATCAAGAAAAGCTTCAACCTGATTGGGATCCTCTATACCGTCAGGAACAGAACTTTTCATCTTCTGAGGCGGATGACTCGGCCTGGCCCTTACAGTCTCTATGCTTTCAATGACTGCCTTAAGCACATCAACCTTATACTGCGACTTACATGTTTCTATTTCTGTAAATATGCGACCCTTTTCCGTAATCACATATCTGGCGGGAAGCTTGTTAAGAGCCATTATTATAACGTCAGTCTTACACTTATCGCATTGACATATCTGAAAACTGTTCATAAGAAAGAGGTCTTCTGTTATTTCAGCTACAATAAACTCCATCATATTGAAAATTCCGAGTTTCTTAGGGATCAACTTTATTCACCTCCGCATTCGAATTATACCATAAAACTTTAAACCGATATACTTTGTAAGATAATTTTTTTTAAGCATTTCCGTAACCTTTTATATGTATAATGATTTTGTTAGCAAGACAAACGTTTGAGGTGCATCAGAATGAGCGCAAAGGTAAAAAGCATAATACTGTACTCACTTATTTCGGGAACCAGCGCATCCATCTATAGCGTGGTTTTCAATCTTTTTCTACGCAATAACGGACTTACAAACTCTACAATCGGGAACTTCACATCTCTTGAACTTTACGGTTCGGCAATAATAGGAACTCTCCTTGGGGTCTTCGGAAGCAGCTTGGGCAAAAAGAAGATAATTGTTGCTACAGCATGCATTTCAGGTCTGATAATGCTTTTGAGGGCTTTTTTTCCTTATCCTGACATGCTTATCTATACCGCTTTTTTAAACGGAGGAATGGGAGTAGCGCGGAATATCCTTTTAAATGTCATAATCCTTGAACTTACAGACAACAGGACAAGAGCCAAGGCTTTTGGGTACAATGCCGGAGTAAGTATGGGAAGCGGTCTGATAGGCAATATAATTGGCGGATATTTCGGAGATATATTTGGTTTAAAATTCACCCTGATCTTAGCAGGCATATCTTTTGTACTTTCTACCCTTGTCATAATAAATCTTTCATATGCGGATGAACCGGTCAAAGTAAAAACTCAGGATCTTCTGGTATTGAAAGGACTGAACTGCGGGCAGAAACGAATAGTCACCGGATATGTTCTAACGACTGCTTTTGTCGGCTTTGGAGCAGGTCTATTCATTAATTTTGGCAACTTGATATTTTTTGATCTGTTCAAGATGAGTCCAGCTATGATCGGAGCGGCTCTTTCAGTAGCACAACTAGGTACCGCTATCGGATCATTTTACTCACACAAACTCTCGGAAAAGTTCGGCGCTGTCCAATACACAGCATGGATGCAGTTTCTAGTTATTCCGCTTGTTATGATGCTGGGGTATATACGTGATCCTTACCTGTTTACAGCATGCTATGCCCTGAGATACTCATTGATGAATATGACCTCGCCGGTGACAAGCACCATTATATTCTCAGCCCTGCCTAAAGAAAAGGTTGCCATTATAAACAGCTTAAGCAACTTCATGAACAATATCGTCCGTGGTGTGGCTTCTGGTCTGTTTGGTGTCATCGTATCTTCAGGTCTGTCGGGTTACAAGACTCTTTTTCTCATAAGCGCAGTTTTCTATATTCTAAATATCATTTTATACCTTTGGACTTACTTTCCAATCAGAAACAGCACTTTGGTCACAGAATTATACAAAAGACAAAATGTTCACCCATAAAAAAACAACAACTTTTAGTTGTTGTTTTTTTTATGGGGTGGCTAGTGGGATTTGAACCCACGACATCCTGATCCACAGTCAGGCGTTCTACCGCTGAACTATAACCACCATGCCTCATAAAACACAGACGGCTAAAAGCCGTCTATACTTTACACTGGCGCGCCCGGAGAGGCTCGAACTCCCAACCCCCGGATTAGAAATCCAGTGCTCTATCCAGTTGAGCTACGGGCGCTGGAGCGGCCGACGGGATTCGAACCCGCAACCCACGGCTTGGAAGGCCGTTATTCTACCGTTGAACTACAGCCGCACTTGGAAAATTTGGTCGGAGCGACTGGGTTTGAACCAGCGTCCTCCGGTGCCCAAGACCGGCGCGCTCCCAACCTGCGCTACGCTCCGTACTCAACTCTTACGAAATATATATTATCACAACTGACAGGGTTTGTCAATATTAAGTTTTTTCAAAATAGTTTAGTGTATGTTACATGTAAAGCTTTTTACCTGTATGCTAGGTTTTTCTTTATGACTACTGTCTTATATCAAAGTATTGCAGAATAGAATCCTTAATTATTTTTGCAAAAAGATCCACATATATGCCGTTTTTAAACTTGGCTTCAACAGTAAGGTTGCTTAAAAAATCAAGTTCAAATAAAACCGTAGGTGCACGTCCGTAAGCCATTACTGCCAGATCAAGATTTGGCATAACTCCACGCAGCTTTATCCCATTCTTTTCCACATTATCTGCTAATATATTCGCAAATTTTATGCTGGGTTTTATTGAATTTTCCTTATCATTAACCCATTCTTCAATAATCTTCTGATCATTTTCCTCATCAAAGCCCTCTTTCAGAATAAGCCTCTTAGTGTAAGGCTCTCGCTGATAATCGAAATAATAAATCTCGCTTCCTCTTATTTCTCTGTTTTCAATATAGGAATTAAGATGAATACTTATAAAAAGGTCTGCTTCATAAAAGTTTGATATCAAGGCTCTTTCATGAACCTCAACGTAGCTGTCGTCTAGACGTGTCAGCTGAACAGTGACTTTATAATTTGAAAGCAGCTGCTTAACTTTTTCAGCCACCATAAGATTTATATCTTTTTCTTTTGACCCCAACTGACCCAAGGCTCCCGGATCAGCACCTCCATGACCGGGATCTATGACCACCACATATTTTTTTGTTGCTCCATCATTGGCCGAAATTCCATAAACCTCAAGTGTGCAAAAAGATAGAACCAAAAATATAAAAAGACTTTTCAGAAAAACTCTGTTTTTATAAGAGTGCAACTATTCACCATCCGTACTATTAGATATTATCGGCGATACTCTAGGTATCGGCGATACTTCTTGTATCTACGATACAAGCTGTATCTACGATACAAGCTGTATCTACGATACAAGCTGTATTGGTTATCCTATCGACTTTTTTTTGAGAGGCACGGCTCAGAGTACCGTACTTTGGAGCGCACAAAGAACTTTGATTGCTTTTTTTCAAAACCGGAAGATTTTTACCGGCGAGAAGGGATTTTACGGAGAAACCAGGTGTTGTAAGGAAAAGACTCAGAAGAGTCACCGCTAAAAACTTTTGCATTTTCTGTTCCTCCTTTTGGTTTTATAAAATCCTACCTCATAGAACTTAAAAAATTCTTATAAACTTCTCTACTCATTTTATCATACTTTTTTATTTTAAACAAACTCATGTCTAGAATGCCTTTTTTTAAGTTTATTAGCGGTTAAAAAGCTTTTTGATGAGATATGATTCAGTATTTATTGTAATTAATCTTTTTAAAATGTTTACAGAAATCTTTTTATATGATAGAATATCTTTATAAAACATGTTCTTCGGGAGGGATTGGTATGGACGAGTTTCTCAGAACGATAGGAATTTCTTCGGGAATCATAGGATTGTTCTTTACTTTTTTTCTTTCAAGGCGGGTACTGAAAAATGATCCCGGAAACGAAAAAATGGTAAAAATTTCTAACTCAATTCAGATAGGAGCTAGAGCTTTTTTGTTTTCAGAATATAAGATAATGTACGTTCTTCTGATAATTTTTTCACTTCTCCTTGGATTTGTACAGAGCTGGCAAATGGGGCTAACCTTTATTTTTGGTGCCACTCTTTCTGTACTCTCTGGATTTATAGGAATGAGCATAGCCACAAAAGCTAACTGCAGAACGGCTCAGGCGGCGGTATCTTCTCTTGGAAGAGCCTTAAGGGTAGCTTTTAATGGAGGAGCTGTCATGGGTATGACGGTTGCATCTCTTGGAATTTTGGGATTAGGAACTGTATTCTTTCTTTCAAACGGAAACTCCGTGTTATTGAGTGGATATGCTATGGGTGCTTCCTTTGTAGCACTTTTTGCACGTGTTGGAGGCGGTATCTTCACAAAGGCTGCCGATGTAGGAGCCGATCTGGTTGGAAAAACTGAGGCTGGTATTCCAGAGGATGACCCTAGAAATCCTGCCGTAATTGCCGATAATGTCGGAGATAATGTCGGAGATGTAGCAGGTATGGGAGCCGATCTTTATGAATCTTATGTCGGTTCAATATTTTCAGCTTCTGTTCTTGGAACTGTAGCTTTTTCAGCTCTAGGAGGAGTTTTTCCATTTACGGTTGCGGCAAGCGGCATACTTTCATCCATAATAGGAATAGTTTTTGTCAATCTCACGATAAAAGAGTCTGAAAAGATAAATCCTTCTTTCATGCTTAACCTGGGTACTTATATTGCCAACGCCATAGAAATAGTTTTTGTACTTATCCTTTCAAAACTGCTTCTCAAAAGTTATACTGCAGGCATGATAATCACTTTGGGGATGATTGTCGGAATACTTATCGGAGCGCTTACAGAGTACTATACTGCTAAAAATCCGGTTAAGAAACTTGCAAAATCTGCTACCTCCGGAGCGGCTCCTCTCCTGATAAACGGCTTGGCTGTGGGAATGGAGTCTACAGCTCTTTCGGTAATTCTTATATCTATAGTTACTATAATATCTTTCAGATTTCTGGGGCTGTATGGAATTGCTCTTGGAGGAATCGGCATGCTTGCCACTCTGGGAATAACCCTTGCCATAGATGCCTACGGTCCGATAGCTGATAATGCAGGCGGAATAGCTGAAATGTCTCATCTTGATCCATCTGTACGTTCACGAACAGATAAGCTTGATGCTGTAGGCAACACAACTGCCGCAATAGGAAAAGGGTTTGCGATAGGTTCTGCCGCGCTGACTGCTCTTGCACTCTTCGCATCTTATACACAGGTTACCGGTATAAATATTGTTGATATTAAAGAGTCAACAGTATTCATAGGCGTGCTTATAGGCGCAATGCTTCCTTTTCTTTTTTCAGCTATGACTATGAAGGCCGTTGGCGACTCTGCACAAGAGATGGTTGCCGAAGTAAGAAGGCAGTTCAAGGAAATCCCAGGAATTATGGATGAAAAAAATGATCCTGATTATGCCAGATGTGTTTCAATAGCGACCGGCGGTGCGCTTAAAAAAATGGTCATTCCTTCACTTTTGGCCGTTCTTTCTCCCTTAATAGTCTACTTTATTCTGGACAAAGTAGCCGTTGCAGGACTCCTTGTAGGAACAACAGTCACAGGCGTGCTTCTTGCTATATTTATGTCGAACTCCGGAGGTGCTTGGGATAACGCTAAGAAGCATATTGAAGAAGGTAATTACGGCGGAAAAGGTTCCATGGCACATAAAGCAGCTGTAATAGGAGATACAGTCGGCGATCCTTTTAAAGATACATCAGGACCGGCAATTAATATTCTTATAAAATTAATGTCAATAGTTTCTATAGTCATTATTCCTGTTATAATAAAACTAATAGAAAGATAATCCGGGAGGTAGAAAATATGAAAAGAATAGCTGTTTTGAACGTAGGCGGTGACTGTCCGGGACTTAACGCGGTTTTAAGGGCCCTTATCGTAAAAGGGGCAGAGGAAGATATAGAAATAATAGGTGTTTATGACGGTTTTAAAGGGCTTGTTGAAGACAGAATGTTTATAATGACCAAAGAGCATGTTTCCGGAAAACTTCCTGAAGGTGGTATAATTCTTGGTTCTTCAAAATTTGATCCTTATAACAACAGCGAGGACTTTAAAAAACTCAAAAGAAATGTTCAGGACTATCAGATAACGGCTCTTGTTCTGCTCACAGGACATACTGGAGCAAAAATTGCCCTTAGACTTAAAGAAGACGGGATATCAAGCATAATCATCCCGGCAACTATTGATAATGATCTTAATTGGACACATATGAGTATCGGCTTTTTGACTGGACTTCAGACAGTTACAACTGCTTTGGACTATCTGCATTCTACAGCAAGCTCAGGTCACAGGGTAATCGTTGTTGAGGTAGGCGGAGATGAAGCAGGATGGCTGGCAGCTATAGGCGGAATGGCCGGCGGAGCTGATTATATAATGGTTCCGGAGGTAGAAGTAAATCCTCAGGAGATGCTTGCAAATATCAACAGAAGATATAAGTTCGGAAAAAGATTTTCAATAATTGTAGTAGAAGAAAAATGCAAACTTCCACAGGAAATAACCAAAGTTGCCGATAGAATCAAGGCTCCTCATTTAATTACGGTATGTGACGTAGTTGCCGAGTATATAAGGGAAAATATGCCCAAAGATTTCGATTGCCAGACACTTAACCTTGGATATATGCAAAGAGGGGGATCTCCGCTGGCTTTTGACAGATTCTTGGCATTTAAATTCGGTATAAGCGCAATAGAGTATGTAAAACGCGGTGAAGTCAATGTTGCACTGGGCCTTAACGGCTTTGATATCTCACATATGCCTTACAGCGAAGATATCCTTATTAACCGTGAAATCCGTCCGGGTCTGTACGAAATGGCAAAATTGTTTTTCTGATTTTAAATACAAAAATTAAAAACATCCCTTAAAAGGGATGTTTTTTATGGTCAGAGACCATTAGCAAAATAACTCAAAACTCTGGGGAGAGCGAAGTATTTTGTTGTACTTTTATTATATATTCTTTATGATCTTTTTTTTAGTGAACAAAGTAATGAAAAAACATTACCAAAGTCATGTATGCGCACATAAAAAAGTGCAGGCCCCTTAAGGACCTGCACTTATTGTACTCAATCAGTTATCTGTCAGTCTTTCCATATCGCCCATGGTGCCCAGAGAACACCTTTTGCCAATGGTGCCGGCTTTGGATTGAAAATATGTAAATTAC
Organism: uncultured Petrotoga sp.; assembly: GCA_937871925.1. Taxonomy (GTDB): domain Bacteria; phylum Thermotogota; class Thermotogae; order Petrotogales; family Petrotogaceae; genus UBA5851. The sequence goes on along the minus strand of CALMRR010000080.1, from coordinate 4,023 downwards.
TCTTGAATGCAACAAGATAGTTCTGCGCTACTGTATAAATTATAATTTGATTTTCAGCTACTATCTTCTGATATTCCTTGAAGAGCTTGTCGAGTTCATTCTGGTCTATGGTTACAGCCTGCAGTCTGAATATTTCATCAAGCCTTTTCTCTGATTCCGGAACGACATAATCTGCTTTGTCAACAAAGTCAAATACATCCGGTGAAGCATTCCAGAAGTGAAGTCCTCCGTCAAGCTGCCATGTGTTCCATCCGCTTGCAGGATCTGCTCCGTCTCCTGATACTCTCAATATAACACAGTCCCACTTACCGTCGGATGTGATATGAGTTACGAGAGTGTTGAAGTCTATAGGTCTGAAGTTTACCTTTATTCCGAGTTTGCTCAGTGATTCAGCAAGTATGTTGCCTACATCTACCCAGAAAGCCGTTGAAACATTGGTTGAAAGATCGAACTCTACTCTGTTTCCTTTATCGTCGTAAAGATCCTTTCCCTTGTATACAAATCCGCCCTGTTCAAGAAGCTTCTTGGCGGTTGCAAGAGAGTATTTGTAGCCCAGCTTGTCGACTTCGGTGTTGTAGTATGGTGAAGACGATACTTCCGGTCCGTAGGTCTCTTCGCCGTATCCGTTGAAGTTGTTTTCAATGAGTGCTTTTCTGTTTATAGAATAAGACACTGCCTTTCTAAAGTTAACGTTTCTGAACCATGCTCTTTTCTTTACGTCCGGAGCATTAAAGTTGAAGGCCACAAAGCTTGGTCCAGGGTTAGGACTTCCTACTATAGTCGTCCAGCCCTTTTCTTTTGAAAGTGCCTTTATAGCCGGGAATGATTCGGCAGGTACTCCGTATACATCAAAATCTCCGGCTTCAAACTTAAGCCTCTGGGTGTTTGAATCAGGAACGATTATATAAACTATCTGGTCAAGATAAGGAAGCTGAACTCCGTCTTTGGATTTTACATAGTAATTAGGATTTCTTTCAAGAACTATTCTCACACCGTCTTTGTACTCTTTAACTTTGAAAGGTCCTGAACTGACTAACTTACTTGTCTGCTCAATTGTCCATATCTGGGCAAACTTTTCAGGATCTCCGGCTGCGGGTAAAAAGATGTGCTTAGGAACTATATACTGTCCGCCAAGCTGCAAAAATCCGGTTCTATACTTGGTTTTGTAAGTAAACTTAACTGTATCTGTTCCTACCTTTTCCATCTTGGGAAGCTCGTTGTTGGCATCCAGGAACGATCCGTTTCCGTTTGCTGACATCTTTGAATCAAAAGCCATTTCAAAGGAGAATATTACGTCATCAATTGTAAGCGGTTTCCCGTCCGACCACTGAAGTCCTTTTCTGAGTGTAAAGTAGTATATTACACCCTCCTTGGTCTCTTCGTTCCAGAACTTTGAAGCAAGACCCGGCCTGTCTGCCATACCTGTATAGTTAAGATGTACGAGTGTATCCGTAAAGTAATCTATAATATCTGAGGAACTTGTTTCCTGTGACCAGAAAGGGTTATAGGTCTTAGGACCGGATGTTGTAGAAAGATAAAGTATTCCCCCTCTTTTTCCGCCCTGAACATTTTCTATAAGCCATTCAGGCTCACCAAAAACAGTCAGTACGGTTAAAATAGCTAAAACTATAAGCAACAGTTTTTTCATAATATCCCTCCTTTAGTAATAATAATGTTGTTTATCATATTTATTATAGATCATAAGTCATGTTTAAATTAGTGAGGTATGTCATATCTTGATATGACTAAAGTCATATATAATATGACAAAACGTGAAAAGTCTTTACTAAAGGCATTTTTTTAACTCGTAAGTATATGGCAGATATTACTAAAGTCACTTTCAATAATAAAAAAAGTGCAGGCCCCTTAAGGACCTGCACTTATTGTACTCAATCAGTTATCTGTCAGTCTTTCCATATCGCCCATGGTGCCCAGAGAACACCTTTTGCCAATGGTGCCGGCTTTGGATTGAAAATATGTAAATTACTCTTGAATGCAACAAGATAGTTCTGCGCTACTGTATAAATTATAATTTGATTTTCAGCTACTATCTTCTGATATTCCTTGAAGAGCTTGTCGAGTTCATTCTGGTCTATGGTTACAGCCTGCAGTCTGAATATTTCATCAAGCCTTTTCTCTGATTCCGGAACGACATAATCTGCTTTGTCAACAAAGTCAAATACATCCGGTGAAGCATTCCAGAAGTGAAGTCCTCCGTCAAGCTGCCATGTGTTCCATCCGCTTGCAGGATCTGCTCCGTCTCCTGATACTCTCAATATAACACAGTCCCACTTACCGTCGGATGTGATATGAGTTACGAGAGTGTTGAAGTCTATAGGTCTGAAGTTTACCTTTATTCCGAGTTTGCTCAGTGATTCAGCAAGTATGTTGCCTACATCTACCCAGAAAGCCGTTGAAACATTGGTTGAAAGATCGAACTCTACTCTGTTTCCTTTATCGTCGTAAAGATCCTTTCCCTTGTATACAAATCCGCCCTGTTCAAGAAGCTTCTTGGCGGTTGCAAGAGAGTATTTGTAGCCCAGCTTGTCGACTTCGGTGTTGTAGTATGGTGAAGACGATACTTCCGGTCCGTAGGTCTCTTCGCCGTATCCGTTGAAGTTGTTTTCAATGAGTGCTTTTCTGTTTATAGAATAAGACACTGCCTTTCTAAAGTTAACGTTTCTGAACCATGCTCTTTTCTTTACGTCCGGAGCATTAAAGTTGAAGGCCACAAAGCTTGGTCCAGGGTTAGGACTTCCTACTATAGTCGTCCAGCCCTTTTCTTTTGAAAGTGCCTTTATAGCCGGGAATGATTCGGCAGGTACTCCGTATACATCAAAATCTCCGGCTTCAAACTTAAGCCTCTGGGTGTTTGAATCAGGAACGATTATATAAACTATCTGGTCAAGATAAGGAAGCTGAACTCCGTCTTTGGATTTTACATAGTAATTAGGATTTCTTTCAAGAACTATTCTCACACCGTCTTTGTACTCTTTAACTTTGAAAGGTCCTGAACTGACTAACTTACTTGTCTGCTCAATTGTCCATATCTGGGCAAACTTTTCAGGATCTCCGGCTGCGGGTAAAAAGATGTGCTTAGGAACTATATACTGTCCGCCAAGCTGCAAAAATCCGGTTCTATACTTGGTTTTGTAAGTAAACTTAACTGTATCTGTTCCTACCTTTTCCATCTTGGGAAGCTCGTTGTTGGCATCCAGGAACGATCCGTTTCCGTTTGCTGACATCTTTGAATCAAAAGCCATTTCAAAGGAGAATATTACGTCATCAATTGTAAGCGGTTTCCCGTCCGACCACTGAAGTCCTTTTCTGAGTGTAAAGTAGTATATTACACCCTCCTTGGTCTCTTCGTTCCAGAACTTTGAAGCAAGACCCGGCCTGTCTGCCATACCTGTATAGTTAAGATGTACGAGTGTATCCGTAAAGTAATCTATAATATCTGAGGAACTTGTTTCCTGTGACCAGAAAGGGTTATAGGTCTTAGGACCGGATGTTGTAGAAAGATAAAGTATTCCCCCTCTTTTTCCGCCCTGAACATTTTCTATAAGCCATTCAGGCTCACCAAAAACAGTCAGTACGGTTAAAATAGCTAAAACTATAAGCAACAGTTTTTTCATAATATCCCTCCTTTAGTAATATCTCTTTTCTCTGAGATTATAAACAAAATATCATACTAAGTTTAGGGAGAATTGTCATCATTTTTTATGACTTAATTCACAACGGTAAAATTATTATTTAACTATTTGTGACTTAAGTAATGCGTTAACAAACATAAAGAAAATCTTTGCTTTTCATACCCGTTTTTACTCCTTTTATCAGAGTTCCTAAAAAATCACGTCTTTTTTATGATAGATTAATAATAGAGAGTGAAAAGGAGGGATGTCTATGCTCAATAAGTCCGTTGAACATCTCATAATGAAAAGATATATATTCGTAAACTATTCCAGAAGGTCAGGATATGCTATTAACAGAGAAAAACTTGATAAGTTTTCTTTAAACTACATC
>CALMRR010000079.1 GCA_937871925.1 uncultured Petrotoga sp. | reverse complement strand
AATCCGGCTTTTATAAACAGGTCTACGTTGTAGTAAAGAACTCTTGTGCCTAAAAGCCATGGAAATCCGTAGTACTGGTTTTTATATTCGGTCTGATACCATCCGGTGATGTTCGGGTACTTTTTTATTTCGGATGTGATGTTCATGAGAACACCTTCCGAGGAGAACTGTGGCATCCATGTGTTTCCCAGTTCAATTACATCAGGCGGGTTTCCGGCAGCAAATGCAGTGGTTATTTTATCCTTGCCGTTTCCCCAAGATAACTGTACTACTTCCAGCTGAATATCAGGATTTTCCTTTCTAAACTGCTCAAGCACGGCATCTGATGTCGGCTGATCCATCATAAACTGCCAGAAAGTAAGCTTTGTTGCTGCAAGCCCTAGACTTACCGTAAGAACCAATAATAAAAGAACCAAAAGTCTTTTTAACACCTAATCCACCTCCTAAGTATAAATATCCCTTTTATAAACCAAACTTCAATATTTTTTTTGCCATTGCAAAATCGCTCATAAAAGCATTCATAAAAGATATAGTTCCGCCGGCTGCTATAGAGACCAATCCTTGTGCATCCACTAGGATGAACCTGTTGTTTTCGGTTATTCCGAACTTACGGAATATTTTTGACATCAGATAGTTTTTTACTTCTTCAGAAAACTGGTTGATATCTCCGCCCAGAATTATATGATCCGGATCAAGAAAGTTTGTCAGATAGTAAATCCTGTTTGAAAGCATATCGGTAATTCTGTTGAGAACGTCCATAATTTCAGGGTTCTCCCTGAAGCCTGTGTTTATATCTTTTATAGAGTAGAGCTTTTCTTTATCAAACCAGAGCTCCTGTTCAAACTTTATTTCACCGGCTGCGGAGTTGCTGCCGCGGTATATTTTTTTGTCAATAACAATTCCTGCTCCCAGTCCTCCGAACTTGAAGATCTTGTCCGGAAAGAAAAACATAAAGTATATCAGATTGGAGTACTTAAGGCGAAAGTGTGAAAGATAAGAGGCTACTCCTGAGTTAGCGTCATTTTCTATAAAAGTATAGATTTTATACTTGTTCTCAACATACTTTTTTAAGTTCAGATTCTTAAGCTCTAAATCTTCAGAGAACACCACATACCCTTTGGCAGAATCGATTATTCCGGGCATTGATATACATATGGCAAGAATATTTCCGTAGTTCTTCAGCGCCAGTTCTATAACTGAATCGAGTCCCCTGAAAAACTCGCCGTCTTTTTTTTCAAATCTGATACTGTCTTTAAACAATACATTTCCCTGCATATCGTTTATGGTATAAAGAGCTCTTCCGTTTACAACAGCTATTCCAAGAATATTGAAATAATCTTTATTGAAGTTAAGTATCTGGGTTTTCCTTCCTCCGGACTCGCCGGGATTTTTTTCGCCTGCCTCCAAAACTAATCCCTGAGAAATAAGCGATTCAAGGTTGCGTGAAACTGTAGACTTGTCTATATTAAGAGCTTCGCTGAGCTCCTGTCTTGCAAAGTGTTCCTTCAGCCATACAGACTTGAGAATCTCATGTTGTGTAGGATTTATCTGAATTGTGTCCATAGTGGACCTCCTGTTTCAAAGTGTTAGTTGCGTGCATCATGCAACTAACATGATATTACATGTTTTTTTCTATTAAAAGAAATCTGATTTGAGGTTATGAAAAACAAAAAAAGAAAAATAAAACGAAATAGATAAAAATATTAAATGTTTCTGTTTTAAGATAATAAAAAAGCATATTTTTTCTTCTTACAGCCAATAATATGGTATTATTATAAAGAAAAGAAAGATCATTACTTTAAAATTGAGGGGGCATTGATTTGTCGTATAAAGAGATCAACGGTATAAAGTATTTTTATGAACTTAGAGGGAATACTGAAAGTAAAGAAACTGTAGCTTTTTTTAATGGGGTTATGGCGTCGGCAGACAGCTGGAAAAATCAGGTTCATCTTTTTGAAAAGATGGGTTACAAGATTTTGCTTCATGACTTCAAGGGACAGTTAAGATCGGATAAGCCCAAGGGACCTTATACATTTTCTCAGCATGCGCATGAGGCGAAACTTCTTATGGAAAGTCTTGGAATAGAAAAAGTTCATATTGTAGGAACCTCTTATGGAGGAGAAGTAGCTTTGCGTTTTGCACTGGACTTTCCGCAGGCAGTAAAAACTATATCGGTAATAGATTCGGTAAGTGAACTGGATGAAACGCTTAAATTTTTTGTTCTGGGATGGAAAGAGCTTGCAAAACAAAAAGAAGGGGAGAAGTTTTTCTTTGGAATTATGCCAAGTATTTATGGA
>CALMRR010000078.1 GCA_937871925.1 uncultured Petrotoga sp. | reverse complement strand
GAAGTACTGCTGTTGAAATATATAATCTCAAAGTCGGCAGTGAAACTGTCAGTATTTGGGTCATTTATTATCTGCTTTATCCATTCGAGTATGGGAGCATAAAATTTGGCTGCGTTTTCAGGGAAAGATTCACCGCTGATAAAAAGTTTTTTGTGTTCATGAGAAAAATTTATATATGGTGTGGACTGAGTTTTTTCAATTATAAGATCGTTCAAATCTTTTCCCTCCCTGTTACGACTTTTATGGTGAAAAATGAATACTCTTCATCCATAGGAATAAAAGTATAATCGATGGGTTTTACAGCTTTACGTGCCATCTCTATAAGTCCAAGACCTGCCCCTTTGCTTGATGGTGGAGGTTCCATTCTTCTTCTCTCTTTATAAAGTGCTTTAAGATGTTCTTTGTCGAGATTGCGAACACTGTCAATATTTTCTTTTATCTTTGGAATGTCTTGATTATATACCTTGTTTCCACAGTAGATACAGTAAAATCCTTCTTCATATCCTATTGCAACGACACCTGCACGCAGATCCTCGTCATCACTGTTGATATCAGAGAATTTTTCGGCCGAATAATTCAGAATATTCTGCACTTGCTCAATAAAAACTGAAAAAACTGCATTTGAAGTTATTTCATCAGTCCCTTCATACTGTAGGTTCTTGCGCAGGGTAGCGGCTACTCCTTCTATACTGGCATGTGCAATAGGTCCACTGTAATAAAAAATTATGTTCTTGGCCTTGGCATTTTTATAAAGCTCATATAGGTTGAGCAAAAGTTTTCCCTCCTTTTATAGACGTAATCCGAACATTGTAATATCGTCCCTGCTTATTTCAGTATTACGGTACTCTTTGTATTTCATATATATAAGATTTTTCTGTTCACTCATAGGCTTATCCCATACAGATTCAAGAATTTTTATTACGTTTGTTTTACCAAAAGGAAGTTTTTTATCTCCGCCTATCTGATCCTTTATACCATCGGTCATCAGATACAGAGCCATAGAACTGCTGTGCTTTACAGAGATATTGGCAAACTTTTTTTCTCTTTGCGTAACCTCATGTCCTATAGTATGATTTGAGGCTTTAATCTCCCTTATTTGAGCATTATCAGCAGTAAAAAGCGATATCCGGGCTCCACAAAACAGTATGTCCTTTTTTTCCGAAATAAAAACAATTCCTATGTCAAGACCGTCACTCACAGTATCGTTGCTTCTGTCCCTGTGTAAAAGCTGATTGACAAGCCTGTCCATTTCAGTTAAAATCCGTGCCGGATCATTATGGCATATATCCTGTGTAATATGATCGATTATAGCGTTTACAGCCATTGTCATAAGGGCACCCGGTATTCCGTGTCCGGTACAGTCGCCTACCATGACAAGAAACCCGTCATCAAAATTTTTTGTCCAATAAAAATCTCCGCCTACAGTGTCTCTTGGCTGCCATATCACAAAATAATCTCCCAGAAAAGCTTTCATCTCTGAATCAGAAGGAAGTATGGCTATCTGTATCATATTGGCATATTCTATGCTTTCCTGAATTTTAAGATTTTTTTCATTAAGTTCCTTTGTTCTCTCTAAAACTTTGTTTTCAAGAGTTGTACTATAATTCTGTATAAGATCTGCCATTTTATTGAAGCTGTTGCAAAGCTCTCCAATCTCGTCCTGAGAGTACACTGTGCTTCTTACGTGCATTTTTTTGTTTCCAAACTCTTTTACTGCTTGGGTAAGGCTTATCACAGGTCTTATCATACCGCTTATAAGAAAGTATATTATCACCATGCTTATAAGTGCCGACAAGGTAGTAAAGACAGTAAATCCGATCAAAAGTATGTTTAGATTATTTGAAACTTCACTTTGGGGAATTGAGACACCCAGAAACCACCCCGAACTTTTAATTTCTGAAA
>CALMRR010000077.1 GCA_937871925.1 uncultured Petrotoga sp. | reverse complement strand
TCCATCGACGGTCAGATCGTTTGTCTGTACATACTTCATATACTCAATAAAATTTTTATGATAAGTAGTACCGTATTTTTCATCAGTTTCATATGTTGTTGAGTAAAGTGCATTAAAAGCATCCATTCCAACGCATCTCTGAAAACAGGCAGCTGTTTTCTGACCCAAAAGTCTTTGCATTTTTACTTTATTCTTGAGATCTTCAGTGCTCTGGTGAAGATGACAGAATCTGTTGACAGTTTCACCGGTAAGATTGGACTTTGCCGTCATAAGCTCTTTGTACTCATCCATCTGGGCCAGCTCGTATGTTTTTGCCACAGAGTTTAGCGAAGGTCTTATTATCGGATGATCTACAGGATTTTCTATCAACTCTCCGAAAAGGTAAACCTTCAGATTAAGCTTTCTCAAACTCTCAACATACTGCTCAGGTGTCATCAATGCCATTAGAATCATCTCCCGTTTTTAAGTTCTTTTTATCACTTGGATTATACTTTTTTTCAATTTTTCCTTGCCACTTATACTGTAATTTTTTTTCAGGTACTTATAGAAGCTAGAAAATATAAGTTTTATAAAAATGAAGTTATTATTTTCACTTCATAGTAAAAGTATAAAAGTGTTTTATTTCACTTTTTTATTTTCAACACAATTCTACCACTTATTTCTGAAAAAAATACACTGAAAAATTATTTTATGGTTAAGTTTTACGCTGGGAATTCATAGTTTTGTTTCTTAACCCTTTAATTATTTACTGATTTGTTATAAAACGCACAATTTAAAAAAGACTTTTTTGATTTTAAATGCATTTATTTGCGAAAATATCTTAAAATTGGCTTTTCCTGACGAAAAAAATAATTATCACATATATATTGAAGGATTTAACATAATAATGTGATTTTTAATAAAAAAACTGCCTACGTAATTACGCAGGCAGCTAATAAGATAAGTTACTCTGAAATTCTTGTTCTGAGAAGTGCTATCTGTTCATCCGAAAGTCCCACAGTGTTCTTTAGGTACAGAAACATTACGGATCTCAAATTAAGATCAGTTACCGGTTTGTTGCTGTTCATCTCTTTCAGCTGGTCAGTCATGATCTTTGCTATGAGGTCGTATCTTTCGGTTCCTTTTACCATGGAGTAGTAGTTTTCATAGGTTATCATATAATCGTTAACGATTTCATCAACGGTTGCCCCCATGAGTCCTTCAAGTATTGCTGATACTATTCCGGCTCTGTCTTTGCCTTCAAGACAATGTATGGCGTAAGGACCTCTGTGTTCTATCATAAACTCAAAGGCAGTTTTTAATTTTGCCGCAAAGTCTTTTGAAAGAAGGTCTACTCCCATTCCAAGAGCTATTACAGACCCTTTATTATAGAGATCTTCATAGTACTTTGAATTTTTAAGGTTTTCCTGCAGTTCAGCCTGTGTGTCAGCAAGATTGATTATGGTTTGTATCTGATATTCCTCTACAAAAGCAGCAACGTAGGACGATCTTGAATCTGCTACCGATGGATGTGATGTCCTGAAAAGAATACCGGGTTTTATCCATCCTAAAGAAATTTCTCTGAAATTCGCAAAAGCCTGATCTGATGGATAGTCCTTGCGTTCCTCCGATTTTACAAGTTTTCTTAACTCAATTTGAGCCTTATAAGTTCCCTTTTCAAGAACAGAAACGGTTACGGTATTGTTTAGTGCAACTGAGAAAAATGTTGCAAAATTGCCGTAGTTAATAGCCATCTGAACAAATCCTTTATTTAATCGTAAAAGAGGTGATGACCTATCGACATCTCCATATGCCGTAACAAAAGGAAGGATAAGAGTTTTATCGTTAAACTTGACTTCAAGAATGTCTCCTACCTCTACTCCGGAAAGTTTGACAGCTTCTTCCGTCACGTCAAGTCGTACATTCCCGTACTTGTCTATCTCGGCTACATTTCCGGAAAAACCTTGAGTTCCAGCAGCGAAAATTACCGTTGAGAAAAAAGTAAGAAAAATAAATGCAGTTATGAGTTTCAAAACGCTTTTTTTCAAAATAATCCCTCCCGAATTTATGATATGTAAGGATATTATACTACAATAAGAAAAATTTGTCTTTGAACATAAGCTGATTTGAAACTTTTGCTTCATTTTAAAGTTACTTTAGTCTGATAATATACTTTTTGCAAATCAATTGCATTTGCAAATTGTTTTCATAAGGAGGAGAACATGAAAAAATTCTGGATTCTTTTTATGGTATTAACAACAGTACTTTCGGTTTTTTCCATAAACATATCCGTATCTATTTACCCATATTACCTTGCTGTCAGAGAGATTGCAGGTCAAAACGATAATGTAAATCTTATCATACCGCAGGGCAAAAGCCCTCACACCTATGCTCTGACCGTTGAGAACATGAAGAACCTTTATGAATCAGATATTTTGATTGTAAACGGGCTTGATGTGGAGGTTTTTATTGAAAAAGTCCTTGTTTCTTTGCAACAGAAGAAGATACCGGTTTTATATGTGGCTCAAAGTATCAAACAGGATGAGCTGTCTGTTGAAGAAGAGGAAGATCATGATGAAGAAAGCGAAGACCACAAGGAAAATGGTCATGTTCATTCTGGAGTAAATCCTCATGTTTGGACCAGTCCTTATTTGATGTATAATTATATGATACCCGCAATTACTGCTGAGCTTTCAAAGGTAAATCCTAAGTCCAAAACTCTTTATGAAGCGAATGCGCAGAAACTTATTCAGAAAGTTAAAGCACAGGATCAGCAGTTTCTTTCTAGTTCAAAAGAATTAAACATATCTTTTTTTACATTCCATAACTCTTTTCCATACTTTGCTCAAAGATATGGTTTTAAAATTGCAGGTGTAGTTCAGCTTTCTCCTGGAATAGATCCTACTCCTTCACAGATGAAGGATATAATCGATAAGGCTAAGGTAGAAAATGCAAATGTGATTTTCATAGAGCCTCAACTAAGCGATAGGGCTGCCAAAGCAATAGCAGCTTCTGCCGGACTTAAGATAGGAA
>CALMRR010000076.1 GCA_937871925.1 uncultured Petrotoga sp. | reverse complement strand
TCTAAAATAGAACTCATCCCAATCATTCATATATCTTTTACGTGAACATGAAAAGCTTGTCCCTTAAAGCCTTGAGGTGTATATCCTTTCATGAACATCATATGCGGGGGAGGATTATCCGGCTGATGGCTATAGCTGTAACCTGCGCCGATAATCCTATGAATGAGATCAGAAGTATCGGTTTTATTATCTATTTCAATAAGGATATCTACTGTTGGCTTAGCCTTCATACCTGGAACAGAGGTGCTTCCAATATGGCTTATACGGAGTATATCCTTTTGGGGAATATGTTTCTTAAGATTTTCTTTTTCTTTTTCAAAAAGCTTTTTCCATTCAGGATTATAATCAGAAATTATTATTGGGAAAAGCTTTCCGAGTTCCTCTGTTGAAAGTTCGTTTATTTTTTCATCGTATTTGCGTCTCCTTGTCTTTTTCTTGATTATATAGAAAAAACTTTTCTTTATAGATATTTGACATTACAAAAACTTATGATATTATTAAAATGAATAAACATGTTTTAAAAAGATGTCATTAAGATATTTTTCTCTGAGAAAAGATAATATAGTTATCTGCATTGGCTCTAAATAATACTGTTTTTTCAAGGAGGTGCATAATGAATATATAGATTAAACCGTTTCTTACTGCTTCTTTTGATTTAAAAAATCTATTAATAAAAAGGAGGCAAAAGATGAAGAAGAAAACTATTAACTTTAAAGAAAAAGACAAAAATTATGGCAATTCGCAGGTAAAAGAAAGTAACAGGATTACTCCTAAAAAGACTACACGAAACTTAGGTGCTGGTCTTCGTCAGAGTAAAAAAGGCTAAGAAAGGTTGATAATTAATTTCATGGTTCTAAGAATCTTATGATTCTTAGAACCATTTTTTCGTAAAAAGCCATATAACTTAATTATAAATCATTTTAAAATTACACAATGTATTTGTTTGTTAAAATTAATTTATAGGTAAAAAACAATTTTATAATTATATGATATAATCTAATTACAATAACATAAAGGAGGAAAAAACATGGAAGATATGAATATAACACGAATGCCTCTTATAGGTGACAAAGCACCAGAGTTTAAAGCCAAAACAACACAGGGAGATATAAACTTTCCTCAGGATTACAAGGGTAAATGGGTAATTTTATTTTCTCATCCTGCGGATTTCACTCCAGTATGTACAACAGAATTTATGACTTTTGCAACAATGGCAGATGAGTTTAGGGCTCTTAATACCGAGCTTGTAGGGCTTTCAGTCGATTCTTTATATGCACATATTGCATGGCTGAGAAAAATACAGGAAATAGAATGGAATGGAATGAAACATGTAGAAGTAAAATTTCCTCTTATTGAAGATATAAAGATGGATGTTGCACACAAGTACGGTATGATACAGCCTGGACAGTCAAGTACCCAAGCCGTTAGAGCGGTCTTTATAATAGATCCAAATGCAGTAATAAGAACCATTCTTTACTATCCTCTTTCCACGGGAAGAAATTTCGATGAAATAAAGAGAATAATTCTTGCTCTTCAAAAAGCTGATAACGATAAAGTTGCGACTCCGGCTAACTGGAAACCTGGAGATGATGTCATACTTCCCACAGCGGGATCTTGTGGAGTGGCTAAAGAGAGAATGGAAAGCAAAAGTGAAGATACATACTGTCTTGATTGGTTTATGTGTTTTAAAAAAGAGAAAAAATAATTAATATAATAAAAGAGATGAGGAAATCCTCATCTCTTTTATTATGTGTACAGCAGCGTTAAAAGTTAAAAGGCATGTTTTTCTAAAAAATCTTTTATGTTTTCCTCAACTGTTGATTGGGTCTGTTCATTTATTGACATTTCGGCCATTTGAGCAGCTTTTTGGGCATTCGGCCCTAATGTTGGAGCTATCAGAACTGTTACACCTTTTTCAGCAAAGAATTCTATTACCTTTGGTCCGGCACCATGTTCAACATCAAAAGGATTTTTAAAAAAAGTATATTCTGATGTTGAACTGTTATACACAACAAAAAATGACGCTCTTGCAAATCTGTCATCAACCTGGGAACTTTTGGTTTCGTGTTTTGCGCATAATCCTATTTTCATAGTATCTCTCCTCTAAGTTTTTCATAGATTTCAATTACAGAATTTCTAGCTGGACAATCGTATTCTAAAATACTCTTTTCTTCCTGAATTGCTTTTACAACAGTTTTATCATATGGTATGCACCCTAGAACTTTTATGTTCAGACTTTCACAGTATTTGCTTATTTGTTCAGTTATTGCAGGATTAAGATCGGATTTGTTTATGACAACCCAAAAAGGTCTTCGGAGCTTTTCTGTTACAGAAACAATCCTTTTCAAATCATGCAATCCAGATAAGGTGGATTCTGTAACTATAATCACATGATTTACAGCAGTAATACTTGAAATTGCGGCACATCCTATTCCTGGTGAACCATCAATTAATATCATACTGTAATTTTCCGTCTGGGCTAGTTCAAGTGCTGTTTTTCTGACCTGCGCAATAAGCTTTCCGGAAGTATCTTCTCCCGGGTAGAGCTGAGCATGAACCAAAGTAATATTTCCTTCCTTGCTGATATAATATTCTCCGGCTTTTTCTACTGAAAAGGATATAGCGTCAGCAGGGCATATTTTTGCGCATAAACCGCAGCCTTCACATGAAATACTGTTAATAAAAGGCTTTTCGTTTTTTGGGGTTATTGCCCCGAATCTACATTTCTCAACACATGCAAAGCATGAAATACATTTTCCATGGTCGATAAAAGCTTTTCTTGAGCCTATATAATCATAGGTTTTTATAAGGTCAGTCTTAAATATGAGAGCGGTATTGGCGGCATCAACATCACAGTCTGCAATTATTATATTTTTGAATAGTCCTCCTAATGCAGTACATAAAGTAGTTTTTCCTGTTCCACCTTTTCCGCTTACTATTGCAAGCTGTTCTATCATGATATCACTCCAATGGACTTACAGATGGATTCAAAAATATGGAATGAACTTTTTCCATCAATTATCAATCTTCCGGTTGAACTTTGTTCTGATATTTCTTCTGAAAAAGGTATTCTTGATACTACTCTAATGTCTTTCTCAGCAAAATAGAGATCCATCTTTTTATATGATCCAAAGTCTTTATTTATTATTACCACAAAAGGTATTCTCATATCTGTGCACAAGTTTACTACAGCATCAACATCGTGTAGGCCATAAGGTGTAGGTTCTGTTACCAATAATGCCATGTCTATGTCTTTTATAGTTTCTACCACCGAACATGAAGAACCCGGAGGAGAATCAAGTATAATTATTTCAGAATCAGCTGCTTTTTTTTTCATTTCGCGGATGATAGGTACACCGCTTGCCTGACCTATATTTAGTAGACCTTCATGAAGAGTAATATTTTCTTTCTCAATATAACTATTTATTATTCCTATCGGTTTTTCAGATTCTTTTATGGCATTGCAAGGGCAGATATAAAAACATAAACCGCATCCGTGGCATAAAAAATCAAAAATCATATGACTTTGCTTAAAGATACTTATTGCTCCGTAATAACAGTTTTCAGAACATTTCTTGCATCTGCTGCAGGCAGAACTGTCAATATGCGGTATCTTCAAGGATACTTCTGTTTTTTCATCAATTTTTGATTTTATAAATATTGAACAGTTAGGCTCTTCGGTATCACAATCCAAGAGGGTAACTTTATGTCTTTTTGCGATGCAGGCAGCTAGGTTGGTTGATATAAAAGTCTTTCCTGTCCCGCCTTTTCCTGATAACACTGCAATTTTCATATTTTTCTCCTTAATGTAGTATTTTTCAGATTCAATTATATATAAAAAAAATATATATATCAATAATATAAAAGAATGATTTTAGATTATAACAATTATTAAAAGTATAAAATCAGATATAATCACTATTAATCAAAAATGGTAAATATATAAAACTATGATATAGTTATAGATATGAAAAAGAACGGAGGTAATCAGTATGATAAAAGTTGCTATCCCATTGCTTGAAAACAAGGGAAAGGATTCACCAATAAGTGAACATTTCGGACATGCACCTTTTTTTGGGTTTGTGTATCTGGAGGGATCCGAATACAAAGTAGAAATTCATGATAACCCTTTTAATGAGCATAAACCAGGTCAGATTCCACAGTATATGAAACAGAATGGCGTTAACGTTATGGTTGCACGGGGAATAGGCTCAAGGGCAATAGAATTTTTTTCTGATCTGGGAATTGAAGTTTATAAAGGTGCAGATGGAACTGTACAGCAGATAATGGATCAGTTCATTCAAAGTACGCTTAAGGACAAGGATTATAAATGCAATCATTCAGAAGATGAACACCACGACTGTCATAAAAAATAAAAGGCTGCGGCCTTTTATTTTTTTAGCAAGACGGTATATCTCAATGTTGAACAGCTTACTTTTGACAAACGGGAGTATGTAAAGAAGTTACAGCATCCTGAAGGAAAATAAAAGCAGGCGGTTTCTCTTAAACCGCCTGTTTCAAAGTTTTTTACCGTGACTGTTATTTTTTTCAAGATCAGAAAAACGTTCAATATATAGTTCTACAAGATTTTTTTGTGCAAACATCTCATTTTTTATAACTGAAAGCTGTTCAATGCCCTTGGAAGTTATAGCGTATACTTTTCTTGGCGGACTAAAAGAAGTATCCCAATCTGCTTTTACATATTGTGAATCTTCAAACATATTTAAAAAAGTATAAACTCTTGCAATATTTCCTACTCCCTGAAGATCAATTTCAAATTCTTTAAGTTTTTCCACCAGTTCGTAGCCGTGGCAGCTCTTTTCTGCAATCAAAAGAAGAATCACCGAAGAAAGCCACCAGCCTTTTCCTGAGTTACTTAAGCATTTTTTCCTAGGCATTTTCAACGCTCCTTTATAAAATATTTAGAACCATCCGGAGTTCTTTTAAGATATCCATGCTCAACCAGTTCTCTTCGTAAAAGGGCAGGATCACCGAAGGTATGTAGTTCGTTTATAAGAGCATTTATCTCCTTTTCAGTGTACTGACCTTCACAGGGCATAAGATAAAAAATATAATCGATTACTTTTTCTTTTAGACTGTACTTTGCCGGATAGGAAGTTATTTTGAAATCCTTGTCCATGAAGTTTTTAAGCTGCATGCGGAGCTCATTTATTTTTTCTGCATTCATACTGTGCCTCCATTATCTTTTAAAATCAACAGGATCTTTGATAACCTCCTGTCCGTACTTCTTTTTAAGTTCATGCACAAGCCTATTGAATTTTTCATCTTTCTGGGAATGGTTTATATCAGAAAAAGAAAGCTGTATTGATGGAGAATCACAGAAATGACTCAAACTCACACCAATAAGACGTATAGGCTGGTATTTAGGAGCAGAGTTGTAAAGCCTGATTATACTTTCGTATATTTCTTTTGAACTATTCGTCGGATTATCAAGAGTTTTGGCTCTTGTGATGGTATGCATGTCCTTGTATTTTATTTTTAGAGTTAACGTTCTACACCAGAGGTTTTGTTCATTTAGGTTAAATGCAAGTTCTTTTATTATATTTATTATGGTATCGTTTATGAGTTTAAAATCACGTGTGTCGTACTGAAAAGTTATTTCTCGTCCTTCAGATTTGCTCTGATAGGAAGGAGTTACTTCACGTTCATCTATTCCCCTGCATGCAAGGTAAATTTCTTCCCCTCTTGATCCCAAAACAGATGTAAGAAATTCTATAGTAGAGCTTTGAAGATCAGATATTAGATAAATTCCGTAACTTTCCAAAAGCTTTACAGTGGCTTTACCTATTCCGTAAAGACAGCCTATAGGCCTGTTCATAAAAATATTGTTGAAGTCTGTCTGATTTTTAATCCAGAAAAGACCATCTGGCTTTTTTTCTTCACTTGCAAGTTTAGCTGTTAGCATATTATATCCTATACCGACAGATGCACTGAGACATAGCTCAGTTTTGATATCATTCTTTATTTTTAAAGCTGTATTATGTTCGCCTGAAAAAAGATCAGCAGTCTGAGATACATCAAGATATGCTTCATCAAGTGATGCCGGTTCAATTTTAAAAGAATACCTGTAAAATATTTTCCGCAGTTCCTCGGATACCTTTTCGTATTTTCGTATGTCCGGATGCATATATACTCCCTGTGGGCATAGCTTATAAGCTGTTTTTATGCTCATTGCAGACTTTACTCCGAATTTGCGAGCTTCATACGAACAAGTAGAAACTACTCCGCGTTCTTGCGGTTTAGCACCTATTATAACTGGTTTCCCCTTTAATGAAGGATTATCTCTAATCTCAACGCTTGCAAAAAACGCGTCCATATCTACATGAATAATCTTTCTTTCTGGCATAAGATCACTTTCGTTTTTTACTTTTTTTGTTTTTTTCACCCATTCTTATTTTTTTATGAGATGCATCTTTTTTTTCTGGATTCTTTTTATTTTTATTGACTTTTTGAGTAGACGAGCTGTTTTTTTTATTTTCTTCATAAGGTATAAAGTCAATCTGCCCGGTAAGTTTATCGGTTTTTACTGGGGCGGCAACCATCTTATCGCCTATACTGATAATTGAGGATGAGTTTTCTGAAACTAGCCTATTGTTTTTTTATCATACCGGTAGTACT
>CALMRR010000075.1 GCA_937871925.1 uncultured Petrotoga sp. | reverse complement strand
GTCGCTATATCCCATGTTTCGACATCCCCCATGTGGTCTTGCGGCATAGTACTCAAGAATGCCTCGTACTTAAAACCAAAGGGTGAGTACATATCCTGTATAAGATTCATAACCTTTATAATTTCCTCTTCAATCTGATCTTTCCTGCAGAATATATGTGCATCGTCCTGTGTAAATACCCTGACTCTGAATAATCCCTGGAGTGTACCGCTTCTTTCATATCTGTGAACCCTACCAAACTCAAAAATTCTTATTGGAAGGTCTCTGTAGCTGACAACATTGTTTTTATATATAAGCATATGACCCGGACAGTTCATAGGTTTTACGGCAAACATTGCATCTTCCTTTTCGGAAAAGTACATATTTTCTTTGTAATGATCCCAGTGACCTGACTGATGCCAAAGCTTAACGTTCATTATCTGAGGAGTTTCAACTTCTACATATTCATACTTTTTATGTATTTCCCGTGATAACTTTCTCATTTCATTAAGCGCTATAGTGCCTCTGGGCAGAAAGAAAGCCATTCCGGGAGCTATGTCCGTATCAATCATAAACAATCCCAGAGCTGGTCCAAGCTTTCTGTGGTCTCTTTTTTTAGCTTCTTCTATCATGGTAACATAAGAGTCAAGCTCATCTTTCTTGACAAACGAAGTGGCGTATATTCTCTGGAGCATTTTATTCTTTTCATCGCCTCTCCAGTAAGCTCCGGAAACAGAAAGGATTTTGGCATACTTAACCATTCCGGTTGATGGAAGATGAGGCCCTTTGCAAAGATCAGAAAAGTCTCCTTGTGTATATACCGAAACTGTATCATCAACAATATCTGTTATAAGTTCAAGCTTATACGGCTGATCTGCAAAAAGCTCTGCTGCTTCTTTTTTAGACAGATCCTTTCTTGAAATCTTTATATCCTGCTTTATGATATTCCTCATTTCCTCTTCAATCTTAGAAAAGTCTTCTTCAGTTATCTTATGTGAAGGAATATCAAAGTCATAGTAAAAGCCATTGTCTATAACAGGACCTATTCCGAACTTAACGTTTTCTTTTCCAAAAACATGCATTACTGCCTGAGCCATGATGTGTGCCATAGTGTGTCTGAAAATAGATGCTGCCTGAGGATCTTTTTCGGTAATAATAGCCACCGAACTGTTCTGAGTTATAGGGGAATAAAGATCCTTCATCTCACCATTGACCAGAGCACCAAAAGCTTTTCTAAACAAACCTTCAGAGATGGATTTGGCTATTTCTGCCGAAGTTATGCCCATCTCAAATTTCTTTACGCTGCCGTCAGGAAGTGTAATGTCTACCATACAAAATCACCTCGTTTTTTATATGAAACCGTACCTGTTTCTGCTTTATTTTAGATTTTCAAACTCGCTGAAAAAGTTTAGCGTCATAAACCTTTTCAGCAAAAAAGTAAAAGATATATCAAGATTCAAAGATCTCAGAAAGTTATAAGATAGTATACAGCTGAAGTACACAAAAACTACGTTTATTATGCCAAACAGCCATAAACTCATGCTGTTCAGGTCGAAAAGAACCATAAAAAGTATTGATTCCAGCACAATAGAAATAAGCGAGAAGTTGGGTGCAAAGCTATGCTCTTTTCCATGCTTACGCTCAAAAAGATAAAGACCTACTATAAGGGTCATCTGGGCAAGAAAATAAAAAACAATAGAAAGCACAGACAGATGATCGCTTCGCATTATCTCTATAAACCCAAGTAAGATACCTGTTATAAAAAAGCTGCTGTAAAAAACGCTTAGATTTTTAAACATGAGTCTTCCTCCCGAAAACTTATATTTTTATTTTCTCAAGCTTTTCATTGAGGTCAAATTCAATAAGCTTGTCAATGAGTTCGTCAAGATCACCGTCAATAATGTCATTTATTCTGTAGGTTGTAAAACCTATTCTGTGATCTGTGACCCTGTTCTGAGGGAAGTTATATGTTCGGATCTTTTCACTTCTGTCACCGCTTCCAATCTGAGATCTTCTTGCATCTGTCATCTGCTTCTGCTGTTCCATTAGCTTACTCTCAAAAAGTTTTGCTCTTAGAATATTCATAGCGACTTCCTTATTCTGATGCTGGTCACGCTCATTCTGACATGCAACGACAATCCCGGTGGGTATGTGGGTTACCCTGACAGCCGATTCAGTTTTATTGACATACTGGCCGCCTGCTCCCCCGGCACGGTAAGTATCAATTCTAAGATCTTTTGGATCAATCACGACATCAATGTCCGTAACCTCCGGCAGTACTGCCACTGTTGCGGTTGAAGTATGAATCCTTCCGCTTGCCTCTGTTTCCGGAACACGCTGTACTCTGTGGACTCCACTTTCGTATTTCAGTCTCCCGAAAACTTCCTTGCCACGTATTTTAAATATAGCAGTCTTAATTCCGTGAACTCCGTTTTCAGCAATGTCTAGCAGTTCATACTTCCAGTTCTTCCTTTCGGCATAGCGCATATACATCCGCATAAGTTCGCCACCAAAAAGACTGGCCTCATCACCGCCTGCACCTGCTCTAACTTCTATGATGATATTTCTGTTATCAAGCTCATCTGCAGGTACTAATTTTTTTAGAATATCAAACTCATAGCCTTTTATGGAAAGTTCTAATTCTGATTTCATTGGAACGTACTCTTCTTCGCTTATTTCTTTTTGAGCACTCATTTCGTCAAGAAAACTAAGATCCGCCAAGGCTTTTTCGTAAGATGCAAAAAGCTCTTTTAATTCGGTAAGCCGCGTGTGCTCTTGGCCGTATTTCTGAAGATTTTCGGGTATAGACGTTATCTCGGGATTACTGAGATCATGTTCAACCTGTCCAAGTTTTTCAAGAAGGCTTTCTTTAAACTGCAAAAAATCCAAGATTATCCCTCCGGTTCAAAATAAAGATTCTGACAGTTGCTATTCTGATTTAAGTATAATTATAACATATCATTGTTTTCAAAAACTTATCTTAAGTTAATTTTTGTCAATTTTTGAAAGGTCTTATATGCCATATAAACTCGTACTCAAAGTTGAGAAAATCTTTAAAAACGATCTGTACTCTAGCTCCTTTGTCGTAAAGCGTAAGGTTTTCCTCAGAAACGATCACACGCCCATCTGCACGGCAGCTTAGTTCAAATGTGTTCGACGATCCCTCAAGGGTGATATTTATTTTTGGACTTAAAGGTTTTACAGCGGATTCAAGTTTTATTCTAAACTTTTTTCCGGCTTGTACGTCAACCGGGCTAAAAGAGTTAACTTTAAATACATTTTTTTCAAGAAACTGCTGCAGGTACTCATCCGAAAGATTATGCAGATCTTTTGAAAACATGATTCTCGGAATATGATATGGTGAATTATGAGGAGTATAGGGATGAGAGAGTTTATCTGCCAGAAGGGCAAACTTTATGTTGTTTTCAAAGAGAGCTTTCTCCATCTGGGGAATATAATACCCATAGGGATAAGCATATGAAACAGCTTTTTTACCAAGCTTCTCTTCAAAAATTTTTTGTGTTTGGATAATATCGTTGCTGAAAAAATCAATTGTCTTGTCAATGCCTTCTTTAAGAAGCATCAAGGAATAGTTAGTGTGCATACTGCTGTGAAGACCAAAGCAAGCCAGTCCTTCTTTATTAAGCTCACTGATCTCATTCCAGTTCAGGTACTCCCCGATTCCCACATATCCTGTGTTTATATATACTATAAATGGAATACTGTATTTCTTAAGTACAGGATATGCAGTCAAAATACTTCTAAAACCATCGTCAATGCTTATTAGAACTGAGTTTCCGTACTTTTTCTTGCCTTCAAGCAAAGAAATAAAATCATTTTCGCTCAGAAAAGAAACACCTCTTGACTTAAGAAAAAGGATTTGATTTTCGAGTTCTGTACTATCCACACTGGTTGAAGGATATCGGCTGTCATTGAACCTATGGTAAAGAAGAACAGAAACCTTTTCCTCGGGTCTGCGTAAAATAAACAGTAAAGTGAAAACGACAGCTAAGACCAATAATAGTAAAAATATCCAGAGAAAAAAATGCTTTTTCTTCATAAAACCCTCCCGGTAAGTAGATTATTCCAATAAACTTCTGTGTTTTTTCTCCAGAATTTTGGAAAAGAAAAAAACAGAGATCACTATAAATATGCTTAATGAGCTGAGAGCATTGCTCTCTTTGAACATCCTGTTGGAAGAAAGAATGTAATTTGTTATGCTTACCATAGGGAAAGTTTTTTGAATCTGCATTGTGTATATCATGGTAAACTCTCCAAAGATAATAGCAAATATCTGTAAGAATGAAGATACAAAAATTCTGTACATAAGAGGAAAATGGATCCTTGAAAAGATTTTGAAGGAGGTTGCACCATCCATTTTGGCAGCTTCTGTAATAACAGAGGGAAAAGCTTTTACAGGCTGGTACATAAAAGAAAAGGCGATAGGAATATTGAGCAGAACGTATCCGAAAACCAGAAGCAGAGGATAGGGAACCAGCCAGGAGATGTTTAGATATAAAAGGGCTATTGATATAAAAGCAGGTGAAATACCGAGGCACGAAAGAATAATCACTTCCGAAAACCTAGAGGAAACACGCAGTATTATATATGCAAGAACAGTGCATATTAAGGCCGTTATAAGCGAAACTAAAGAAGAGTTGATTAACGAAGCACTTATAGCATATTTAGCGTTCACGGGGCCGGAAAAAAGATTTATAAGACCTGAAAGGTCAAACCTAGAGGCCTGAAAATTAAAAAAACCGCCAGCCAAGGAAAGAACAATAAGCGAGTATTCAAAAAGAACATATATAAAAGAAAAAACACCTGTGAAAGGAGCTGCTCTTCTTGAAGACGGATAAGTCTGTACTGAGCCTTCAAAAGATGTAAATTTGGATCCTGTGTAGTTTAAAAGAAAGATGACAAGAAACTGAACGGCACAAAGGACTATAGCCTTAGAAAAATCAAAGCTGCTGCCTATAGTCGAACTTATGGCCACCTCAACTGTAGAAAATTTCATTCCGCCAATTGAAAGGATAACGCCAAAGCTCATAAAGCAGTATGTAAAAACAAGCAAAAAAGCTTTTACCAAAGCAGGAAGAATAAGACGTAGCTGAATTGAAAAAAATACGACTGTTTTTGAAGCACCATCCATCTGTGCTGATTCACAAAGGCTTTGAGGAACAGAACGCAAGCCCTCGGAGATATACTTGACAAATATGGGTGAGTCATAAAACACATGAGCAACGACAATTCCAATGAGTGAGTAAGAAAGAGATACACCCGGAAAGAGTGCAAAGAACAGTCCGGATCTTCCGTATAAAGCCGTAAAAGCTATCGTCATAGATACTACCGGAAAAAAGAAGGGGATAAAAAATGAAAGATCTATCATAGCTGAAAGTACATTTTTTTTCCGCCACGAATAATACGCCGGTATAATAGACACAACCAGAGAAGCAATGCTTGAAAGCAACGCCTGATAAAACGTGAAAAACAAGATTCTCATGGTCTGAGAATCTTGTAAGACGGAAAAAGAAGTTAAATTGAAAAAATCTTTAAAAATAGGGAAAACCGCTGTAAGAACAGCCAGAACATAGACTATTCCGGGAATACTTCCGGGAATCTTCTTAGTTGACAGTTTCATTTATACATTATCTCTTCCCATGTTTTTATATATTTATCCATTTGCGAGCTTATGGCCTTTATATCGACGCTGAGTATTTTTTCCGGAACAACTGCATATTTAAATGCTTCAGGAAGCTTTACATCAGTTACAGGGAACATCCACTGATTTAAAGCGACTTCCTGCTGGAACTCATCACTAAGTAAAAAATCAATAAACTTCTGTGCGAGCTGCTGATTTTTAGAGCCTTTTACAATTCCGGCACCTTCTATCTGAACATATGCGCCGTCCTTAGGAATGAAGGCTTTATACTTTGTACTCTGGTAGTAGTGGTAAGAATATGCGCCGTCTGTTGCATAGCTGAGCATTATAGGTGCCTCTCCCTGCTCAAACTTAGAAAAAGCATCATCCCAGCTGGGAGTAACCGTAAGAACTGCCGGCTTCATTTTTTTCCAAAAGTCCGTCCAAGAATCATTATATAAGGCAATAGTCCATATTAAAAGTGCCTGTCCTGTACTTGAGCTTTTAGGATCCTGGATTATGAGAGAGTTTTTATAAGCCGAAATATCCTCCATTTTTTCCGGAATTTTTGAAAGCTTTGAAGGATCATAGACAAAAGCAATTGCTCCATAGTCAAAAGGTGTAACGTAATAATCCTTGTCAAAGATAAGGTTTGGATCGCGCAGCTTTGAAAGCATAGGCGATATGTAGGGCTGCAAAAGACCTTCTGATATGGCCGACATACTGAGAGATTGGTCAAGACCTATTACAACGTCTGCCTTTGGATTTTTCTTTTCAAGCTTCAGTCTGGCTACCATGTTTCCTGCATCACCCAATCTTACTACATTTACTTTACAGTTGTTTGATGATTCAAACTTTCCTATCAGCGTATCTTCGATCCAATTAAGACTTTCATATACATAAACATTAAGCTGTGAGACAGAAAATGCGGCTATGCCGATCAGAAGAACTGCCAGTACCAACCATTTTTTCATTTAAATACCTCCTTATAAATAAAAGATCCCTCGATAAACGAGGGATACATTTGATATTTTTCATCAACGCCTCCCTCCGCCGGTATTGTCCGGATCAGGTGTCAGGGTCGATGTTCCGTACATCCTCTCAGCTGTTAGGTAACCAGCTCCCCTGGCGTATAAACAGGTACTGCTTTAACTTTCAATAACAATTATAGCAAATTCTGTCAGTAAAAGCAACTTCATATTACGTAGCTTTTCATTTTCATCTTCAAGCTGCGGATCGTTGTAAAATTCAATAATAGAGTCATATTTCTTGTTTTTCAGTTCAATAATCATATTAAACTCACGTATATCTTTGATGAAAAACAGCTCCTCAAGTTCAAGACTCTTCAGAAAATCTTTTGTACTGTTGCTTATATAAGAGTACAGTTCTGAACGTATAGGAAGAAAACTGTTAATATTAGTGCGTATAAGCTTTGCAAAATTCATTGAAATAAGTTTTTTTATAGATATAAGTTCATATATATTGGAATAAGGTATAGCAAGGTTTTTGCCGAAGAACTGCCCCTTAAGAACACCGTTTTCATCTTCGTTGTCCAGAACATCCTCAGTTACCGTTATGGCAAAGGGAAAGTTCATACAGGTTTTTATATAGTTGTCAAAGTCTATAATCAGATCTTTGGGTTCAAAATCAATCTTGTCTGCAACTCTTTGCTGTACATCTTTTTCAGCATCAACAAACTTTTTTGAAGCAGAAACAAGCTTCTGGATAAGCTCTGCTGACTGTTCCTTATCCATAGACTTAAGCATATCGAGATTAAAATTTTTCAGTTCGGGATTGTTTTTGAAGAGTTCTCTCATAAAACTGTCAAAATCCTGCTCGAAACTTCCTTCAAATTCATTATCCATTTTTATGCTCCTTGATCTTATAGTAAAAAAGATTATACTACACAAAAAGGAAAATAATGTTACTTTTTTCTTTCTTGTTATTATATGTTTTGTTGTATATTTTAACGTCTGCATTCTAAATCTGAATGTATTGCAGTATTCTTAACTAAAAGAAATAATTAGGAAAACAAAAAAAGTTAAAATTAATGTATAATATTCTGGTACAAAAAAGCAGTTTGGAACTTCGCTTATCAACAGCAGCGAAGCAGTTTTGGAAATTACGGTAAAGGAGGCTGGAAAGTTGAAGGGAAGCGAGATAAGGGTAGAAAATGTGACAAAAAGATTTGGCGATTTTGTTGCCGTAGAAAACGCAAGTTTTGAAATCCAGAGAGGAGAGTTTTTTTCGTTATTAGGCCCGTCCGGTTGCGGTAAAACTACTCTTTTAAGGATTATAGCAGGTTTTGAAGATCCGAGTGAAGGTATAATATATCTTGACGGTCAGAATCTTATAAAGATCTTGCCAAATGAAAGACCTGTGAATATAATTTTTCAGAACTATGCGCTTTTTCCCCATTTATCAGTTTTTGAGAATGTCGCTTTTTCCCTCAGGCTTTTAAAGATAAGCGAATCAGAGATAAAAAGACAGGTAGAGAAGTATCTTTCACTTGTTAAACTGGATATGCACACCAAAAAATATCCTTCGCAGCTTTCCGGCGGGCAGAAACAAAGAGTTGCCATAGCCAGAGCACTTATAGGAGAGCCGAAGGTTTTACTTTTAGATGAACCT
>CALMRR010000074.1 GCA_937871925.1 uncultured Petrotoga sp. | reverse complement strand
CTTTCTGATATTTTTCTTTCCAAGTAGAATACTTTTTCTTCCACTTTTTGTATATCTGTTTTTGAAGGGAACTCACACTGTATGTCAGAGCTTAATCTTATCAGTTCAAAGGTTTCAAGTATAATGCGAAGCTTTGTGTTCAGTTCTTCTACCCATGGTAATATATCTTTCCGAAGTTTTTCATCTATTTTTTCAAGACAGGTTAAGTTTTGGATATGTCTTTTTATAATGCTTATATACTTTTCAACTGTTTGATCGGATCTGAGGCTGTACTCGTTTTCAAAGGCAAGTACAAGCTCTTTTAATTTTTCATAGCCTTCTGGATGCAGCGGACTTTTAAGATTAAAGTGAACTAGCGTCATGAGTCCGTTGTAGGCATCCGGATAAAGCTCTTTGAGCGAAAGTTCCTTTGAGTTTACAGGATCATAGGAGCCGGGTGAATGCATATAATTTATGGCATCGGCCATTACAAGCATGCTTGCATAGGCTTGGTTCATAGGGTTAAGTACTATTCCCTTTGAGTAGAGATAAAGATCTTTTTCCCTTGATTCATACGGTCCTATATGAAGTTCTCCGCACATTAGGGAGTCGTTTACAGGGAAGTTATCCCAGTAGAGTACTTTCCTCCTGAAAGCGTTAGATATTTTTTTTGTGTTTTCTGTCAGCAGTTTTTGTGAGCAGACTTCTTCTCCGGTCCACATAAGGTCTATCCGCAGATCAAGATTTTCTCCGAGAAGGTTATGGTACTGTACAGGATTGGCTCCATGGTATAAAGTAGGACATATAATTAACTTTGCATCTTTGTCTTTTTTAAGCAGCTTGCTGTATAGTCTGTTTGAAAAATCAGACTGGGCGTGTGCAAGTGAACTGTACTTCTCCTTATCCACCCTATGGTTCAGGGAAAGAGGAATATCATCGAAAAAGAGAGAGAATGTTCTTACTCCCAGGTTGGAAAAGAAAGTATACTTTTCAAAAAGCTTTTCCAGATCTTCATCATGTGAGTATACCAGAGAAAGCCCCGGGCTTACGGCAGCTGAAAACTCGACATGATTTTTTGCGGCAAGATTTATCAGTTCTGAAAACTCTTTATCGTATCCTCTGGGATAAGGGTCTTTCCAGCGCAATCTGTGGAAAGGGTCGGTTTTTGGGGCATAGATGTAAAGGTTATATCCTTTTTTGCCCATGAACTGTATAATATCTTTGCGTTCAATGTGGCTCCATTCACGGCCATAAAAGCCTTCAACTATGCCCTTATATTCAAAATAATTTTCCATAGTTCACCTCTGTCAGTATTTAACGGCTCCTTCCA
>CALMRR010000073.1 GCA_937871925.1 uncultured Petrotoga sp. | reverse complement strand
GGAAGGGGGAAGTAATGTAATGATATACTCCATAAACCTGGAAGAATGGATAGATAAAAACTTTTTAAATCAGATTGAAAATTACAAAAATCTCCAGAATCTTTTTAATAAAAGTATTGTACAGAGTATCATAGAAAATGAAGATAACGATTCAGCAACATTACTCATAGGATATTATAACCCTTTCAGCTATTCATATATAGGGCAGATCATGGACTCTATAGAGCTTCTTGTAGCTTTCAAAAAAATCTCCAAAATCATTTATTTTTCATCTTTTGGAGTATATAAACCCAAATTTGAGGGAAAGTACCGAGAAGACGATACTGTTCAGCCATATAATTCAATAGGTCTAAACGCACTGCTTTATGAGGACTTCTTTACCTTTCTGAATACAAGATACTCCACGGATATCTATATACTCAGAAATTTCAGCATATATGGACCTATGCAGAACGATATTTCCCTCATTCCAAACCTGATGAAAGGTTTTATAAAGAACGAAGAAGTATATATAGGCGATATGAAAAAAGTACGTGATTATCTCTATATAGAAGACTTTGTCTTTCTGGTAAAAAAGATGATCGAAGAAAAAAAATCTCATGAAAAAAAGGTATATAATATAGGAAGCGGAAAAGGTACGGATATTAAAACCCTTATAAACATTATGAACTGTATTTCCAACAGAAAAGTAAATGCAATATTCGATCCTTCAAAGATCCGAAAAGAATATGACTATGACTATGTTGTGGCAGATATAGAAAAAATCTCTACCGACTATGGATTTTCACAGAAGATTAGTCTTGAAGAAGGCCTTAAGCTTACTTACCAATGGGCAAGCGGGAGAGTATGCATATGATGAAAAACTCTATTATACTTGCCGGAGGTCTTGGAACGCGTCTTCGTCCCCTTACGGATGAAATACCCAAGCCGCTGCTTCCAATAGGAGATAAACCTATTTTGGAGCGGATAATAGAGAATATGACAGCTCAGGGCATAGAAAATATATTTATTTCCGTCAATTATAAAAAAGATATGATAAAAAACTACTTTAAAGACGGAAGAATGATGAAAACTAAAATAAAGTAC
>CALMRR010000072.1 GCA_937871925.1 uncultured Petrotoga sp. | reverse complement strand
GTTATTCAAGGACTGGTTCCCATAATGATAGCCCAAAGCACCAGAACTATTCTCGACAGCCTGAACATTTTAAAAGACAGTTCGCTGACTTTTGCGGTTGTGATTTTAGTCATAACCTGGGGATTTTGGAATCTGATAAACTTCATTATAAATCCCTTATCATTACATATACAGGGAAACCTTACGGATAAACTTATTCTATCTTGTAATCTGAAGGCTCTTGAAACCATGCGCAGAATAAACGACCTTTCTACAATGGAAGAAAGCAGGTTCTTTGACGAACAACAGCTTTTGGAACAGGAGCTTGCATGGCGGCCGGTAAATCTCATAGTATTTACCTTCAGTTTTATCAGGGGATTTATCACTGTGCTATCAATGATGGTAAGTCTCATACCTTTTCATCCGCTTATCCCGGTATTATTGCTTCTGTCGCTTATGCCTCAGGCGGTTCAGCTTTACCGGTTACAGCAGGAAGCTTTTGAAAACATGGTCGAAAGAAATCCTCTTTCTCGAAAGATGCAGTATTGGAGCCATCTTCTCCTTGAACGTACAACCTTCAGGGAAGCAAAGTTATTCGGATATGAAAGCTATGCCATATCAAAGTACCAAAATCTTTTTTCGCAGATATATGAAAAATCTTCAGCAGACAGAAAGAAAAAGACCGTTTCAACCCTTATGTTCTTTATAATCGGTGCCGCAGGATCAACTGCTTGTTTTCTGTGGGTAATCTCCCAATTTTGGACTAATAATCTATCCATAGGAAGTATTGGCTTATTTTCAACCTACATAATCATAAGCTCACAGAGTTTTATAACCCTTATACAGGACGGAGCACTTTTATACGATACTTGCCTTTTTATGGATAAGTATTTTTCATTTATAGATCGCAAACCTGCTTTAAAAAACGGAACTATAAAGCTCAAGAGTATCTCCAGCATTGAATTTAGAAACGTTACTTTCTACTATCCCGGAGCAGATCATCCTGCTTTAAAAAACTTAAGCTTTAAAATGGAGGGTAAAAAACAATATGCAATAGTGGGAGAAAACGGAAGTGGAAAAACGACCATTCTAAATCTTATATGCAGGTTCTACGATCCGCAGGATGGACAGGTTCTTATAAACGGATACCCTTTGAGCTCCCTTGAAATAAACTCATACAGAAACCAGATTTCCATGCTTTTTCAGGATTACGCAAGATACGAGCTTACCGCAAAGGAAAATATATCTATTTCGGACACTTCAAAAGAACCAGTAGTTCAAAAAATAAACGATTCCCTTAAAAATTCTGGACTGTATAACAAATTTTCGACTTTTGCCGATGGCATTGACCAGCAGCTAGGTAAAAAGTTTGAAAACGGAACCGAACTATCCGGTGGCGAATGGCAAAAAATCGCTCTGGCAAGATCTTTATACAGAGATTGCTCCCTTTTTATTCTTGACGAACCCTCTTCTTCTATGGATGCAATAAGCCAAGCTGTTTTCTGGAAAAATATCTCCGAATATACTAAAAACAAGCTATCTGTTATGGTAACCCATAAAGTTAGCAGTCTGAAAAATACAGATTGTATTTTTGTATTAAAAAACGGATCTGTAGCCGAGCAGGGAAAACATAGTCAGCTGACGGAACAAAATGGTCTTTATTCCGGCTTGTTAACCGCCGAATCAATGGAAAGTGTAACTTCGGATCATGCTGACTTTTAGATCACGTATGAAAGCTATTTTACTCTCTGAAAATTGAATTTACAATTTCCGCAGCCTGTAGTGCATCTTTTGCATAGTAATCAGCTCCGATCATGGTTGCGTACTCCTCGTTCAGTACAGCTCCGCCGACTATAAAAACAAACTCATCAGAGTTGTCCTTTATGTACTTTATAGTACTCTCCATACTTGAAACCGTGGTTGTCATAAGTGCACTTAATCCTATGAGTCTGACCTTATTCTCAATGGCTGCTTTAAGTATATCATGTTCTGAAACATCCTTCCCCAGATCTATAACCTCATACCCATGGTTTTCCAGCACAAC
>CALMRR010000071.1 GCA_937871925.1 uncultured Petrotoga sp. | reverse complement strand
CAGATGTCACCATCTCTTTTAGAAATTGCGCAATTTCTCGTGCTTTTCGTATACTTGACAACGGTGATGATCTGACATAGCGGCCGTTGATTTCAACCTTGCCGGACATAAGCTCGGCATAGCTTACTTTCTTTATTACCGGTCTGCTCCTTGACGGATAGCCGTAATCAATTATATTAGTGAAAATATCCCGGTCAGAAACACAAAGATATCTGAGCATATCTTCATCAAGAACTGGAATTGGTATTCCTATACCCATATACATGCTTACACCGTACTTCTCAAAAACAGCTGGCTTAATAAACCTGCTGTCCATTTCTTTAAGATTTCCAGTAACAGCAAGAGTACCTCCCGGACCTATGGGTACACCATTTTCTCCTCTGGGAGCTGACGACTTGAACTGTGTTCCGGACCATGCGACATAACCGATACTTCCACCTATAAATATCCTTGTGCCGACTCCAATAGTCCGATAATACGGATCATTTATGAGAGGACTAAGCTCGCCTGCTCCGCTGTAGGTTACATTTCCGATAAAAGGATTAAGAATTCCCATATACGTATACAATAACTTTTCTGAACTGTTTGCTGCTGCATTATAGTTTTGGTATACATTTCTTGGATTGTAAAGATAAGCTTCATTTATACTGTCAATATCAATGTAAGTATCTATTTCTCTTTCCGGATAACAATCCGTTCCATAAGAATAAGCCTTAAGATGTATCTTTTTCCTTTCTATCAGATCACTTATAACATGCGCCCCTCCATACTCCATTCCCATATCCTGTGAATTCTGGGTAGCACCCAGATAAGCATCTACAGCAGCAAGACCAGAATAAGCCTCTACACCGTTCAGATAAGTTTTTGTCATTCGTATAGGAGGATCGGAATGTCCAAAGTTAAGAAATACTCCGCTTGAACACATCGGTCCAAAAGTTGCCGTTGTTACCACATCAACATATTCTGCAGCTTGCTTTATTCCTTTTTCCTGGGCGATACCGATTATCTCCCGAGCTGTTACGACTACAGCCTCTCCTCTTTGAATCTTCCTATTTATCTCTTCATAGCTTTTACCCATAAACTCACCCTCTTAAAGCATTCTTCTGCACTATAAAAACATCATGCAGAAGATTTACGCCTTTTTCCGCATATCTTTCATCAACAATACACGATATTTTTATCTCCGAACAGCTTATCATCTCTATATCTATACCGTTATCCAAAAGAACTTTCATTACTTTTGAAGCAATTCCCGGAGTCGATTTTATACCTGTTCCAATAACTGAGAGTTTGCACTTGTTTTTTTCGACTTGTATATCGCAGTTATCAAGCCTAGTTTTAAGCCGCAAATACAGCTCATCTGTTTTATATGCCTCATCCTTACTCATTGTAAAAGCAACACAGGTATACCCGTTAAGGGCAATATCAGAGATAATATCTATATTTATATTCAGTTCGTTTACAATGTCAAAAATATCCGTTATGGTAGCCGGAAAAGTATTTTTCTGAGTTATCACTACCTTAGTTTCCTTTAAAGAATGCGAAATTGCTCTTATTACGGGTTCCTCCATAGTATTGACCTCCATACTTATAACTGTTCCAAGATTGTTTTTATCATCACTTCTAAAAGATGATCTGACATAAATCTTAAGTCCATGCTTCATACCTACCTCAACACTTCTTGAATTAAGCGCTTTCGTTCCGGATGCAGCCATTTCAAGCATCTCGTCATATGTGACTCGTTCAATAAGCATAGCATCCTTACAAACTCTCGGATCTGCCGTAAAAATACCATCCACATCTTTGCATATCTCAACGTATTCAGCTTCCAGCGCCGCCCCGATAGCAACGGCTGTAATATCTGAGCCACCACGGCCAAAAGTTGTAATTTCATTATAATCGTTTACACCTTGAAATCCTGCTATAATCACAATTTCTCCTTTATCAAGATGCTGTAGTATTTTATCGGTATCAATCTTTTTTATCCTTGCTTTACTGTACACATTATCAGTATGTATCGCACACTGATATCCCAAAAGAGCAACAGCCTTCCTTCCTGCCTCGTTAACAGCAATAGACAAAAGAGAAGAAGCTATCTGTTCGCCTGAGGACAAAAGCATATCCACATCCCTTTCATTAGGCATGCTGGACAGTCTGAATACCTTTTCCAGAAACATATCCGTAATCCCTAACTGAGCAGACACAACAACCACAACTTTATAACCGTTATCATGAAATTTTATAACTCTTTCAGCAACTCTTTTTATAGCAGTTTCATCGGCAACAGACGATCCACCATACTTTTGAACAATGATACCCATAATTTTCCTCCCATATTCACTGATCCGAAAAGTATAAAAAAATACCCTTTCCTTTATGAAAGAGTAATTTTATATATCTTATCTTTCATTTCGGATGAAATGCTGGATTTAGCACCACGCTGTTCGCAGGTTGCTGAAGGGTCAACAGGCCAGTCCCTCGCCTTCTCTTGATAAGTTTTATATTAAATTTTATTAATAATATCATACCCTTACTTCTTTGTCAAATCCGTACGCTTTATAAAAACTGCCCTTTGGACTTTTGTTCTTGATACATTAACCGCTGTAATTCTTTCTAATTAATGGTTATAGTTTTTTATTTTTTCTAGGTCTTTTTTGCATCATATCCTAAAGTACGCTTTGTAAACCATATTGAAGTTTTTTTTCTTTTTGTTTTTAATTTGACTTCATCGGTCTTTTGAGATATAATTTCGTTATTGTTTTTATTTAATCCGATTTAATTGGCTTTTTCTCCGCTATACTCCATAAATCTCTATTTATATTAAAAATCTTTTTGTTTCATATTCTATTCTTTAAGGGAGGAGTTCCCATGGCCAAGAAAGAAGAAGTATTAAAGAAAATATCGGAAGAAGGAGTAAAGTTTATACGCCTTCAAGTAACCGATATCAACGGTACCCTGAAAAATGTTGAGATTCCTGCAGATGAGCTGGAAAACTCACTGAAAAACGGAACCATGTTCGATGGTTCATCGATTGAAGGCTTTGTAAGGATTGAAGAATCTGATATGATTCTCAAACCGGATATAGACACCTTCTGTATTCTTCCGTGGACAATGG
>CALMRR010000070.1 GCA_937871925.1 uncultured Petrotoga sp. | reverse complement strand
TTATCTTACTGCACATATCAATAGAAAGACCGAGCTTAGTTGCTATGAACTCAGAAAGTATACCTACCCTTTCAATGTGATTGCCGGTATTTTCATCATAACCATCAACCATTTCAAGCATTTTGTTTGAAAAATAATCATAAGACTGCTCAATACTTTCATAAGCACTCATCAGTTCTTCGTTTGAAGCTCTAAGCTCCTCAAGGGTTGCATATATCTCTTCAGCCATGTTGCTATAGTGTTTAACAAGATTTTTAGCTTCATAATCTTTTACATTTTTTAAGGATTCATCCAGTATAAAGTCTTTGCTCTGAGCAAAGTTCTTCATGCTCTTTATAAGATCTGTAAAAGGCTGAGAAGCTTCATAAACGATGGTTTCAATTATAATAATCGTCAAGATCTGTAAAAGAATAAAGGTAAGAATATTTTTTATAAAAGCATCAAGCACAGGACTGACAATATTGGTTCTTTCTGTGACGGTAAAAAATATCCAGTTTATCTGTGGAATTTTCTTATAAGAAACAAAGTAATTGGTACCCATGAAGGAAGTAGCAAAAGTCCCCTCCTGTTCCGAACTCTTTTCAAAGATTTCGTGAAAAGAAATATCGGTGCTCAAAAGGTTTTTTTCAGGATGGATAATCATGATACCACGGCTGTTTATGGCAAAAGACTGAACGGTACCGTAGATACTTTCAGAAATGAGATTATCTATTAAGAAAGTTGTTTTAAAGTCAGTTCCGGCAACCCCGATAAACTTTCCGGAACGATCTATAATATTTTTGGTAACCGAAATTACGTAATCATTAGTGATATAATCTATATAAGGATCAGACACAGCTGTTTTACCGTTTGCATTTATTGCTGCGGTGTACCACGGACGTACGGTTGCATTGTAATCTGGTTTTATGTCAAAGGGAGGTTTTACTATGATGCTCCCGTCAGGAAATCCTATAAATCCGGAATTGATATACGAAGAAGTTGCAACGAAATCCTCAAACATTGAAAGTATATGTTCTTTATCTATAGTATTTTTTGTTTCTTCATCTTTCAGCACATGTAAAATGAAGTAATCAACTATTTCAGAGGAAGTTCGGATATAGGTGTTAAACTTTTCAATGATAAACTCATTTTTATCTTTCAGAATTTTAGTTGCAGTATC
>CALMRR010000069.1 GCA_937871925.1 uncultured Petrotoga sp. | reverse complement strand
GTACATAAAAGAAAAAGAAAAGGGAGCATTTGTCCTAGTGAAAACATCCAATCCGGGCTCAAAGGACATACAGTTCCTTACATGTGAAAACGGAACAAAAGTATATGAAGAAGTTGCCAACAAGATTATAGAAAACGGCAGGGAGTTGTGCGGAAAGTATAATTTCAGCTCCATAGGCGCAGTTGTCGGATGCACCAATCTTGAACAAGCCATAAGCATAAGAAAGCAGATGGAAAATACCTTTTTCCTTATACCAGGTTATGGTGCCCAGGGAGGAACGGCAGCTGATATAAAACACCTTATGATCAATAAAAACGGCGGCGTTGTAAACTCATCAAGAGCCATACTGCTTGCACATAAAAACCCTATGTTCGCTGATATTTCTTTTGATATGGCAGCAAGGAAAGAAGCGTTGAAGATGAGGAGCGAAATAGCAGATGCCTTATGAGTATCTTAAGAGCAATATAATTTTAAATTGCAAAGTATCCGAAGATATTTTCGAAATGAAAGTTGAATTTAAAAGCAATACGGAACCCGGACAGTTTTTTATGCTGAGAAAAAATGACAGTCCCACATTTCTTTCGCGCCCACTTAGTGTGTATTACGCAGACAAAGAGACAGTCTCATTCCTTTACCAGGTTAAAGGAAAAGGAACACAGTTATTTTCTTTGATGAACCCCGGGGAAAAAATAGACATAATGGGACCTCTGGGAAATTCCTTCAACACTGCCTTCTGTGGAAAAAAGACAGCTGTCATAAGCGGCGGCATAGGCATAGCTCCGATGGTATATCTTGCTCAGGAACTTCTAAAAAAAGATAATTCCGTTGATTTTTACTGTGGCTTCAAGGGTATGCCCTACTGTACAGATATTCTCGACAAAAAGATTAAAGTCTTTGTATCTTCACAGAATGGAGTTGCAGGACACCACGGACTTATAACCGAAATTTTCAACCCCTCGGCTTATGAAAATGTTATGACCTGTGGACCCGTACCTATGATGAAGATAGTTGCAAATATGTGCAAAGAAAAAAATATTCCATGCCAGGTCTCGATGGAGCAACATATGGCCTGCGGTATGGGGGCATGCCTGGTATGCACATGTGAAACGGAACACGGGATGAAGAGGGTCTGTAAAGACGGTCCTGTATTTGATGGAAAAGAGTTGATTATGAATGACTGAAATAGATATCTGTGGTATAAACTTCAAAAATCCGGTAATTGCAGCATCCGGAACTTTCGGATTCGGCAGAGAGTTTTCACAGGCATATGACCTGTCCAAACTCGGAGGCATCTGCACCAAAGGACTTACCTTTAATCCGAGACAGGGCAACAAAGGAATACGCTGCTGTGAAACAGCAAGCGGAATGATCAACAGTGTCGGACTACAAAATCCCGGAATACAAAGCTTTCTGGACAACGACCTTGCTTTTATGAGCTCTCTTAATACAGTTATAATAGCTAACCTCAGCGGTTCCAGCATACAAGAGTATGTCCAGGGAGCAGAACTTCTTAACAGTTCAAACGTAGATATGATAGAACTCAACATATCATGTCCGAACGTCAAAGAAGGCGGCATGAACTTCGGAATAAAGACCCAAAGTGCTGTACAAGTACTCAGACAGGTAAGAAAGGCGGTTTCAAAGCCTTTGCTAGTAAAACTTTCGCCTAATGCTGAGGATATAGTAGATATGGCCGCTACCTGCGAAAAAAACGGTGCAGACGGTATCTCTCTTGTAAATACTTTTAAAGCAATGGCGATTGATATATATAAAAGGAAACCGATATTTAAAAATATAACTGCAGGACTTTCAGGACCGTGCATAAAACCGATTGCCCTGCGTATGGTATATGAAGTAAGCAAAGCAGTCAATATTCCTGTTATCGGTATGGGAGGAATAAGCTGCTGGCAGGATGCCGTAGAGTTTATAATGGCCGGAGCATGTGCAGTTCAAATAGGCACTATGAACTTTATAAAGCCAGACATCTGCCTTGACATAATAAATGGAATAGAAATGTTTATGGAAAAAAACAACTTTAGCAGCATATCTGAAATGAAATCTATAATATAGGAGGAAAAAATGGATATCAATGAAATCTTAAAAGAAACAGGTGCTCTTCTCAAGGGACATTTTCTTCTTTCATCAGGAAAACATAGCAACAAATACGTCCAGTGTGCCAAGCTCATGATGTACCCCGAAAAAACTCAAACCGTCCTTACTCAGGTTGCTCAAAAACTTAAAAACCTTGAATTCGATATCATAGTCGGTCCTGCTATCGGCGGAATAGTACCAGCTTATGAACTGGCAAGACTTACAGGAAAAGTCTGCATGTATGCAGAAAGAGAAAACGACGTTATGACTCTCAGGAGAGGTTTTGAACTCTTTCCGGGTCAAAAAGTTATAATCTGTGAAGATGTAATTACAACAGGAAAATCTTCCATGGAAGTTGCCAAGGTAATTAGCTCCTACGGAGCAGAAGTGGTCGCACTTGCCTGCATCGTGGACAGAAGCAGCGAGACGCTTACCCTTCCAGTATATTCGGCAATAAAAATGGAAATAGAAACTTACGAAAAGGATAACTGCCCGCTGTGCAAACAAAATATCCCTTATGTAAAACCGGGCACCCGCAAGAGTATTTCATAAAAACCGAAAAACCTTTTTATGTCTTATAATGTACAGGTTGTACCTCCTTTTTCATTTTTTATCATAAACAAGTTTGAATACTAATTTTAAAATTATAGAATAAAAGTAACACAACAGAAAAAGGAGGATTTATATGAAACTTGGAAAACAAATACTTCTAGTATTTTTTATTGTTTTAATTGGACTGTCAGCTGTTTTTTCATCAGACATTATTAGTTTGGAAAAGCATACAGAAAAAGTACCTTCTCATTTTGAAAAACTTATAGTAGAAACAGAAACATCAAGGATTTTTCTGAAAAAAGCTGCTACTTCCCAATTGGTCTTTGAACATGATGAAAGGCTTCTTTCCCACAACATTGAAGTTTTCGGAAACACCTTTAAAATAACCGAATCTACTAAAGAGTTCAGGATAGACCTTGCCACGCTTTTCGGAAAGTATGAGCTTAACCTTAACAGCATGCCAAAAGAGATCTTTCTGCAGAGCGGCAATGGCAGCATAAGCTTATCCGGTATCACAGCCGAAAAAATATCGATACTTACAGAAGAAGGAAATATATACGTGGAAGAATGTTCTGCTGTTGAAGAACTAAATATAAAAACCGAAGAAGGTCTTGTATATTTATGTTTGGAAGATATAGACGACTACACCATAAATTTTTCTTCTGCTGAAGGTAGCCTCATAATAAATGGACGAAGATTCAGCAATACATCAAAAATCTACGGAAACGGAAAGAAGATCATAAATTTTGAAAGTCAATCATCCGATCTAATAATAATATAGAGTATTCTTTAATCTTTTTAACCAAAAACCCCTTTTGTCAGATTCTGTCTAACCAAAGGGGTTGTTTCATTTTTTCTTAAAGTCAAAAAAAGCCTTTCAATGTAATAACTATTGAAAGGCTTTTAAACTATTTTTTAAATATTTCCTCAACAACTGCTTTCGCCTGTTCATAAGACTTTGTTCTTCTGTCACGCATAAGTATTTCCAGCACCATATTCGGATCTTTATTAATAAAAGCATCGATTGCCCATTCCATTCTCATTATTCTCGGTGCAAGATACCATTTTAAAATTCTATCATTAAGCATAGGCTCAATTTTTTCCGGTTTTATTCCTTGGGCATCCACCAGTGCCGGAACCTCCACGGCAACATCTTCCGAAATACCTTTTATGATACTACCTTTATTTAATATATTAACTATAAATCTCCCGGAATTACCGTTTTTAACAGCATCAATAAACGGAATATGCTGTTCACCGCTAAGTTTTTTCGGATCAAAAATATTTGATGCTTCAACAAAGAAGTCAGCAGGAAGTCTGTCTTTAGCAGACTCTATTATTTTTGAGAATGGAAGCTCCGGATTCTGTTCAAGTATCTTAGCTACCTCTATTGTCACTGCGGATACTTCGGCAAGCTTGTTCTGATACCACTTCCAGCCTATTTCCGAATCTGCTCCTCCCCATGGTTCACCATACCATTGCTTTTTATGATCCAGATCATAATGGTACTTCCAACTGCTGTTTCTGACGGTATCTCCTATAGGCATCATGCCGTAGAACTCATAAGCGTCAAATGCAGCAGGCGATATCTGATCATCAAAAGGATGAAGAGGCTTATGTTTTAATGCTTTCTCTTTAAGAGTATCTATCATATTATATGCATCTTTTCCGTTATAAAAAAACTTATTAAGCCAGATCCCGTGATTTACTCCGGCTACCTGCCACTCTACTTTGCTGCTGTCAAGCCCAAGCTCTTTAACAAAATTATCCACCGCATAATGACCATGACAAAATCCGACCATCTTGGTTTTTGTATATCTGTTTATAAGAGTCGTTCCCTCAAAAACCGGATTTGCAGCCTGTAAAAGCCATGCCCCGGGAGAATACTTTTCTATCTTTTTGGCTATTTCCAGAAAGTAATTGAACTGTCCGTTGTTTGTAAGAGTATAATAATCTGAAACCATGTTGAATTCCTGCGTATCTATTCCTCGATAATAGCCGTGTCTTTCACCTATTTCACGCATTTTTTCCAAGAATGAATGACCGCCCACCATTGCCGTGTTAATAACAAAGTCAGAGCCTATTATTGCCTTATCAAGATCAAGGGTTTTCTCAAAGTTCAAATCTGCTCCGACCTCTTTTGCAAATCTCTTCGCAAGCAAAAATGCTCCTTCCAGTCTGCTTTGATCTATATCCATGAGCGTAACCGTAGAACCCCAAAGAGTCTTTGTTTTACAAAGATCACTCACAAGCTTTAATGAAAAAACGGCACTTCCTGCACCTATAATACCTATCTTAACCGATGACATAATAAATCCCTCCTTTTATTAACCATATGTTTCATTAAAATTATACATCAAAAAATGCTTTGCTTTTATTAAACAAAATTCTTTCAGGATTTTATTGTATAATATTTTTTATAATCCCAAAAAGGAGAGATACGATATGCAGTTCAAAATAGCAGAGCAAGGAACTATTACTTATCTCACTATCCCGCAGTTAGAAGAACTTGGTGCACGGCTTATATTTACCACCAAAAAAAACGGTCTCTCAGATATATCAGAAAACGCTCTTAATCTCGGACTCAACACCGGTGATCCTATTGATAGAATAAGACAGAATTACAGTACCTTATGCAGCAGCCTTGACATAGACAGCTCAAGAATAGTTTTCTCTGACCAGGTTCATGGATGCGATATAAAACATATCGGTCTTAAAGACCTCCCGAGCGAAGATTTTATAAATACAAGAACCTTACATGCAATCGACGGAATATCTACCAATCTCAGCGGAATATGGCTTACAACCTTATACGCCGACTGTATTCCAATTTTCTTTTATGATTTCCGTCAAAGGGCTGTCGCTGTTTCACATGCAGGCTGGAAAGGAACAGCTCTCAGAATAGGCGAGAAAACCGTTGATTTTATGAAAAAAAATTACGGATCAAGACCATGCGACATCGTCTGCGCAATAGGCCCTGGTTTGTGCCGAAAACATTTTGAAGTACAGAAAGATGTTTTTGACAAGCTGCAAAAACTTCCTTACAGCCAAAATTTTTGTGTATATGAAAGAGAAGTCT
>CALMRR010000068.1 GCA_937871925.1 uncultured Petrotoga sp. | reverse complement strand
GAGCTTACAAAAGAAATAACAGAAGAACAAAAATAAAACGGGGGGAAGAATGATGCCGAAAAAATCAGCGATGAAGTTTATTGTTATAATGGGCATTGTAAGTTTATTTTCAGATATGACCTATGAGGCGGCAAGAAGTATAACCGGGCCTTATATGGCACTTCTGGGAGCAAGCGCCACAGCAGTGGGAGTTATCTCTGGTCTTGGAGAGTTTATAGGATATGCTTTAAGACTTCTTACGGGATGGCTTACTGATAAAACTAAAAAATACTGGACGCTTACCTTTATAGGCTATGTACTCAACATTCTTATAATACCGGCATTTGCACTTGCCAACAGATGGGAGTACGCAGCAGCCCTCATAGTTATGGAAAGAATTGGCAAAGCAATCAGGAAACCGGCCAAAGATACAATGACATCATATGCGGCAAAAGAAGTTGGCGCAGGGTGGGGTTTTGCCGTAGAAGAAGCTCTTGATCAGCTGGGGGCAGTACTTGGTCCTGTTTTTGTAGCCCTTATTCTTATGGTACGCAGAGATCCTAAGCTGATAGACAACTATAAACAAAGCTTTATGCTTCTTGCCATACCGGCCTTTATAACCATAGCCATACTTCTTGTTGCAAGATTCATGTATCCCAGACCGTCGGAACTGGAAACCAAAAAATCAGAGCAGACGGATAAAAACCTTACCAAAACATACTGGTGGTACATGGGAGCTATTGCTTTTATTGCGGCAGGGTTTGCTGATTTTCCGCTCATGGCCTATCATTTCAAGACAACCGGAGTTTTTTCAGATTCCCTTATTCCAGTGGTTTATGCTATAGCAATGGGAGTTGATGCGCTTGCTGCCCTCGTATTTGGAAGACTTTTTGACAAAAAGGGAATACCCGTGCTTATGATTTCATCTTTAATTGCAGCCATGTTTTCACCGCTTGTTTTTCTCAACTTCAGATCAAATCAGCTCATACTTGCAACCCTTGGAGTGATACTGTGGGGTATAGGCATGGGTGCGCAGGAATCAATTCTTAAAGCTGCCATTGCCACTATGGTTCCGTCAGGAAAAAGAGGAACAGCCTACGGTATATTCAATACAGGCTTTGGACTGTTCTGGTTTCTTGGAAGCACACTCATGGGAGTTCTTTATGATACCAACATAATGATGCTTGTTGTATTCTCTGTCATAATGCAGCTCTGTTCAATACCGATGCTTTTCATGGTCAAAAAAGAAATGAGCCGCTAACTTATATATAAGGTATTTTAAAAATAAAAAAAGCCGAAAGGGTATGACTCTTTCGGCTAACGGCTTAAATTCATAGGGGAAACTCTAATTCTTAAAACTCTTTTTCCACACTTTCAGAGTAGACACTGGTTTTTAAAGGTTTATATACAAAAGCTCCTATTAAAGCTGTGAGAGGTGCTGTGAGAATAAGTCCGAAGCTTCCGACCAGGGTGTTGAGGATCTCGGAAGAAATATAATTTATGTTCAGCATTGCGAATGTGCTTACTCCTTGGGCCATGAAGGTCATAAGCAATGTGGAGTAGCCGCCCGAGTACGCCAGCAGAAGTGTAGTGGTCATAGTTCCCGTAACCGAACGCCCCACATTAAGACCTGAGTATAAAAGTTCTTTCCTTGAAATACTTGGCTTTTTGAGCATAACCTCGTTCATTGATGCCGATATGTCCATCGCAATATCCATTATCGCTCCTGAGCACGCTATAAATATTCCACTTATAAAAAGCTTGTTCAGGTCAAGATTAGCGTATCCGCTATGCAAAAGAGCTTCAGAAAAAGGTTTTATCGCACCGTTTATATGAAATGGTTTTGAAAAAAGTTCTGTTATTATAAGAGAAAACAGAATACCGGATATAGAACCGAGAAATGCGACATTTCCTTTTTTGGTAAAACCTCCGACCAGATATACAATGACTGCTGTAAGAACACAGATGAATACAAAAGCCGATAAAACAGGATCGTATCCTTTGAGCAGCACCGGTATAAGAACTTTCCATATTCCAACGAGCGAGGTCACAAAAGAAATAAGAGCCTTAAAACCTGTCCATCCGGAATAAAATATCAGTATAAAAGAAAATGCAGCAAAAAGAATGAATTCCGAATTGGATCTGTAGTAATCCGTGACATTTACAAAAACGTTTCCATGAGTTTCAAATACTTCCGCAAGTACTATATCTCCATTTTTAAGGAACTTATCAAGTTCCATCTTGCCTATAAGATTGTTTGAAGTTTCAAACCTCTTTCCCTTGTAAGGTCCATTCAGCAGTTCAAGCTTAAGCTCCTGAGTGCCCTGGCGTATAAGTCCGTACTGACCTACCAGACTGTTGTCAGTTTCTATGATTCTTGCCTTGTAATAAGAGTAATTCTTTTTAAGTTCTGACGAAGATGGAATAAGCAACATTGCAGCAGTGGCAAGTATCAAAAAAGCCACGAACAGCAGATCCATCTTTGCAATTCTTTTAAGCATACACCCTCATCAGTTCAGCGCATAAACCATTTTTTTGAATATCTCGGTGTTATCGTAGTATCCGTTAAAAAGCTCCTGACAGTTTCCAAGGGCAAAGGTTGTTACCGGTAACCCGGTATGTGAGTATGTAGTCCAAGATATTCCACACTTCTGATTGAGTATATGGGTTAATGTCACTGAAAGCGGTTCATATCCGCCGTAAAGAAGATAGGTATCATCATCGTTTGGCCTTTCGGAAGACTTCTTCATAGACATATTGAAAGCATCTTCCAACTTTTTAAGGTCGCTACCGGAAAGATTCATTCTTAACTTATCAGAAGCTTCTTTACTTCCAGAATTGCTAAGTGCCGTATACTCAGTTTTTTCCTTTTCGGTAAGGATACACAGACCGAAATAATCCTTTATGAGAGGAAGAACATCTTTAAAACTTAAATTTGATGAAGACTGCTTCAAAGAGCCAAAAATACTGTCAAAACTTTCATAAGAAACTTTCTGATTCTGAATATTATCAAGATAGGTCGAATAACCCGTTCCCGCAGAACCTATGGTCATACCGCCGGTTTCATGGTCTCCGGTAACGATTATAAGCGTTTCTGCAGGATGTCTGCTGTAAAACTCAACGGCCTTTTTAATTGCGCTATCAAATGCAATTACATCGTTTATAGTTGATGCCGCATCGTTGGCATGACATGACCAGTCAATTTTACCACCTTCAACCATCATGAAAAAACCATTTGGATTATCAAGCATCTTTATAGCATTCTCGGTAAAGTCGGCTAAAGAGGGAGATGACTGTCTGTCAAGCTCATACTGTAAAGCTTGGCTTGGTGCAAGGATCTCATTTATAACTATGACTTTTCCGTCTGAAGATGAAAGCTTTTTCATATCAGCGGAGGTTTTAACAACTTTATAGCCCATTTTAGCTGCAAGTTCGTATATATCAGTCTTGTCATTTTTCTTTCCTTTAGGCTGGAGAAAGCCGCCGCCGCCGAAATAATCGAAGCCGCTTTTTACAAGATCGACTGATATATCGTAGTAAGAGCTTCTTGAGGCCTGGTGGGCATAAAAAACTGCCGGAGTGGCATGGTCAAGTGAAACACTTGTCAGGATACCGACCTTCATTCCTTTTTCCTTAGCAATTTCTGC
The DNA here is from genome assembly GCA_937871925.1 of uncultured Petrotoga sp. Lineage (GTDB taxonomy): Bacteria > Thermotogota > Thermotogae > Petrotogales > Petrotogaceae > UBA5851. The sequence continues at coordinate 12,567 of CALMRR010000068.1, read as the reverse complement.
TATTGATTTTACCGGATTATTTCTGGTTATATCCATTCCTACTACTCCGGAATGTGTCTTTACTCCGCAGGCTATAGAGGTTCCTGCCGATGCCGAGTCGGGTATAAAAGAGTCAGCATCATAAGTTGTAGTTACGCCCTGTGCCGGAAAGGTGCTCATGGTAAGCTTTTTTACGGTTGAACCACCATTAAGAGCAGTAAGGTAAAGCTCGGCTGAGTTTATCTGCGGTATGGACATACCATCACCTATAAACAGGAAAAGATACTTTACCGATGCGTATGTCATACTTGCAATAACTGACAACGCCAAAACCAACAATATCTTTTTATTCATTGGACACCTCCATAGAGAATTAATTACATTGAAAGTTTACAAATTAATTTTTTGGCAAGTTCTAAGTATTATTAAGTGATAATAATAAAAGTTAATATATTTCATATATGCAATAAACTGATCGTTAAAAAACCTCCTTGAATGCACATCCTGCTATTAAATAGTCATAAATTTAATAAGTATTGTAAACAAATATTTTACAAATTAGAATTAAAGTGTTATAATTATTAGTATGGGCTCAGAACTTTTTAATATGTTAGGGGGTAGCATAATATGAAAAGCGTTAGGGGAAAACTGTTACTCTCGCTTATAGCGAGTATGCTCGTAATGTTTGTATTCATGGCGTTCTTTTTGGCTTACCAGATACAAAACAATGTGGTTCCTATGACCAAAGAGCTTGTTTTCAGTGTTGCGGGAGCACGTGCCGATGAAGTCGGAAGATGGATACAGGGAAAGATAGATGAAGTGAAAAGCTTTGCACAAAGGGATGATGTACAGACCCTTGACTGGGAAAAGATGAAGGATGACATCATTCAGGCCGCAAAGGACAGAAAGGACACATACGATATATTTTTTGTAGCTGATCTTAAAGGCAGTTCATGGAATACTACGGGAGGAACAGCAAACATAAGTGACCGTGATTACTTCATGGCCATAGTTAATCAGGGAAAGGATTATTTTGTTGGAAATCCGGTTATATCAAAGGCGACCAATGCTGCAATAGTAAATATAGCTCACGCTATAAAAGATGATAATAACAGGACTATAGGACTTTTTGGCGGATCGGTGCAGCTTACCACATTATCTCGGATAATAAGCGAGATGAAGACGGAAGACAGTTATGGAATAATAGTGGACAGAACAGGAATGGTCATAGCCCATCCGGATACGGAAAAGGTTATGAAGTTTAATGTTGCAGATTCATCCAAAGCAGGCTATATAGGACTTGAAGAACTTGGAAGGAAGATGATAAAAGGAGAAACAGGGTTCGGAGAGATAACAGAGCCGGATAAGAGTAAGAACCTCATACTTTATACAAATATCCCCAACTCACCCGACTGGTCACTTATAGTATCTGTAACATCTGAATTTTTGAACAAAGCGGTCAATCAGCTGACACTTAATATAGTATTCATCATAGTAGTTATTATGGCGATGGTGATCCTCATATCAATACTAATTGGAAACAGCGTATCCAAACCGGTAAAAAGGGTTACGAACTTCCTTCTCAAAGTATCGGAAGGAGACTACTCGCTCAAAGTCGACGAAGATATGCTGAAAAAGAAAAACGAGTTCGGAACACTTACCAAAGCGGTGCAGAAGATGATAGAATCGGTTAACACCTCCATGAAGACCATAGGAGATCATGCCAAGGATCTGAACTCATCAGCTTCAAGTCTGGCAGCGATATCTGAAGAAACCGGAGCCACAAGTGAAGAGCTTGCATCACAGTCAGAAAGCATGGCAGGAAATGCCCAGAGCTCATCAGCAGCGATATCGGAGCTGTCGGCATCCGTCGAAGAGGTAGCGTCAAGTGCACAGAATGTTTCCAAAGCATCGCAGTCACTTTCGACCAACTCCGAAACAGTAACCCAGGCAGCCAAAGACGGAGAACAGTCTGTTGAAAACATAGTCAGCATAGCCCAGGAAACAGGAAAAGCTTCAGAACATACCAAAACAGTAATAAGAAAACTATCAGAAAACACAGAGAACGTAGGCAAGATAGTTGAATCCATAAACAGCATAACCGAACAGACCAACCTTCTTGCGCTTAATGCTGCGATAGAAGCAGCCAGAGCAGGAGAAGCAGGAAAAGGCTTTGCGGTAGTGGCAGATGAAATAAGAAAACTTGCAGAAGAAAGCAAGAAAGCCACGCAGAACATAGCCAGCATACTTGAAGAAACCAGAAGACATTCAGTACAGACAGAAGAAGCATTTACAGTAATAGACTCATATATAAAAAAGATAAACGAAGAAGCCGAAAAGACACATGGAAAGATAAAAGGAATTCTCCACAGTGTCGAAGACATCTCAGCCATGATACAGAACGTATCTGCAAGTGCGCAGGAACAGAGTGCGGCGGCAGAAGAGATGGCAAGCAGCATGACAAGTGCAGTAAGGATGATAGAAGACATAAGCAATCAGGCCAAATCAATGAGCCTTGCAGTATCGCAGCAGAGCTCAAGTGCCCAGCAGATGAGCATGGACAGTCAGGAGCTCAACACACTTTCTGAAAGTCTTTTTGAAATAGTAAAAAAATTTAAACTGTAAAAATTACTTTAAACTCATGAAAGCCCGGTATCTTGGAATATTCCAGATAACCGGGTTTTTTTATTGTGTTTACTGACTTATACTGTTTCTATAAAATTTGACTATGCTATAGAAAATAGTATAAACTATTAATAGTTAAATCATTTGATTATTAATATTTATAATGAAAGGGGTGAAATTATGATAGCTGTAACCGGAGCAACAGGACATATAGGCAACGTTCTTGTACGGGAATTATGTGGAAAAGGTCTAGAGGTTCGTGCCATACTTCCGCCGTATGAAAGCGCCCACCCCATAAGTGATACTCAGGCACAGATATTTCGTGCCGATATAAGAGATGCTCAATCTGTTAACAAAGCTTTTGAAGGCTGCCAAACAGTCTTTCACCTGGCCGGATACATATCAATAATGCCTTTTAAAAAGAAAAAGCTCTTTGAGATAAACGTTACAGGAACCAGAAATGTTATAAACTCTTGCATATATAACAAAGTCGATAAACTGATATATACCAGCTCAGTTCATGCTTTTTCAGAACCGCAGGAAGGAAAAACAATCGATGAAAAGACCCCTTTTGATCCGCAGAAGGTTGTCGGAAATTACGCTAAAACTAAAGCTCTTGCAACGCTTGAAGTTTTAGATGCTGCAGCTAAGGGGCTTATAAAAGCGATGGTTTTATGTCCGAGCGGTGTCATAGGACCTTACGACCACAGAGTATCGGAAATGGGGGAGTTAATGATAAGGTATGCATCAAACAAGTTGCATACATATATAAAAGGCGGATATGATTTTGTAGATGTACGAGATGTGGTTCAGGGATTGATGAATGCGCAAGAGAATTTCAAGAATAGTGAAGTTTACATCCTTTCAGGATACAAAATAACTGTTGATGAACTTTTAGATTATCTTGAAAAGATAACCGGAATAAAAAGGCCTACAAGATATATAGGAAAAACGTTGGCATATGCAGCTTCATTTTTTGCCTGCGCATACTACTGGCTGACCAAAACCAAAGCTCTCCTTACTCCGTATTCGTTGTATACACTAAACAGTAACAGCAATATAAGCAATTTTAAAGCAAGGGGGCAGCTTGGATTTTCACCACGAAGTCTGCAAGAGAGCATTAAAGATTCAGTAAGCTGGTTCAGGCAGAACAGGAAGGGCTGAAATGAAAAGGGCGGTAACTGTGGCTCTTATACTGTATATGTTTTTAACAGTTCATTCTCAAAAGTCTGAAATAATGGAATATACCGAAGAAACAAACGGAAAAAGGACAATGCTTACCATAAGCATTACTACAAATGAGGACGGTATGATTATTGTTCACAAGCAAAGCGAAAATGAGTACTATAAGATAACCAACATGAATACTATCACAACCGAGTTCAGTTATGAAAATAAAGTAACCGGACTGTCTTATGATGCTCTTAGAAACGGTTATGTAATTCAGGTAACCGGAAAAGATAAAACTAGAAAAATCATAAAAAGCTTTAAAATTGATGATTGTGCTTGGGAACAGTCAATAGAGCTTTCGCTTGCTCAGTTGGTACTTTCCGGAAATAAAGATAAAAGATTTTGGTTGGTTTCCCTTGATGGAGAGAGATGCATGAAAATGTATGCTGTAAATAAAGGAATGGAAGAACTACAAATAAACGGGAAAAAAGTAAATGCCATAAAGATTGAAGTGACTCCGGATGGTTTTTTTTCCATTTTCTGGAAAGCTTTTTTCTGGTATGATCAAAATGGACTATATTTAAAGTCACGGTGCTCCAAAGACTTTGGAGCACCGGAGTGTATTACAGAAATTTACAACTACTGAATAAAAAATCTGTCAAGAATAATGTCTTCCTCTTCAAAAGCATTTTCATCAAGAGGTTTCAAAGATTTTGCAACCCCTTTAACAGTAAATAATACTCCCTGTGGTGAAACTTCTGCCAAAACGTAGTTCCAATGACCTATAACATCGGTTACATTCCATGAAAGTTTTTCTGCCGTATGCTTGGTGTCAAGAGGTCCGCCGCTTCCTCCGGAAGTTATAAACATTATACCGTCTTTAGAGTATCGTTCATATGCATGAATGTGACCGTTAAAAACAGCCTGTACATTATATTTTTTGAAAAGCTCAAGCCAAAATTCAGTTAGTTCATGACCTGCAGCAAGATTTTCTTTCATGGGACCATACTCCTGTGATGTTGTCCAGAATGGATGATGAAATACCAAAAAACGATACTTTTTATGCTGAGAGGCCTTAAGCTGCTCTTCAAGCCAAGAGGTCTGAGCAGAAAAGTTTGGATCGCCGGTAAGAATATTCGAATCAAGCATTATGAAGAATATATCTCCATATTCAAAAGAATACCAGCGTTTTTCATAGTTTCCTCCTCCTTTTGGAAGAGCCAGTGATGAATAGTAGTTAAAGGTATTATATTCATGGTTACCAAGTACTGTAAAGTATGGAACTTTCTGTCCAAGAGGCCTTATACTTTTAAAAAACCCTACCCAATCTTCCGGAGAGTCGCCTTTTTCAACAAGATCTCCACAGTGAATTACCAGAGCTGGATTTTCAGCATACATTCTCTGTACTACTCTGCTGTGCATGTTAACGTACTTCTGAGAATCCCCATAGACAACAAAAGAGTAAGAAGGAAGTACATCCGCCGGATTTTTAAGTTCGTGCATGCTACTTTTAAGGATATTGTTTTCGTAGGGATTTTGTGCAATAACTTCATAAGAATAGGTACTTCCACGAACAAAATTTTTGAAACTGATATGATAAAAGTTGCTCAATGGTGTTGGTTCAGATTTTTCTTTAAGAACTCCGTTTTCGTAAAGCAGTACATATGCGGGAACCGGTATATTAAGCCTGAAGTTAACGGTCACTTCTCCTTGTGCGCGGCTTGTAAGGAAAGGATAGTATACAAAATCAAGAGGCGCTATCTTTCCTAGTTTAAGTTCAGTGAAGTTTTCCACGGGTTCACATATTTCTGACTTTTGCTCCCCAAATTCTGCCTGAAACAGATAGCTGCCTTCTTGAAGCATAAAGCAGAAGCTTCCGTCATCAAAGGTTCTGGTTAATGAAACTACCTGTTTCAAAGGATTAAAAGCTATGATCTTTATTCCACCGTATCCTTCCTTAAGCTTTCCTGTGTACTTGGTGCGCTGGATGCTATAACGTTCACCGTAATAATCCTGTAGCGACGATAGAGACTCTTCTATTCTCAAAGTTCTTTCAAGAAGCATACTTTCTCCGGGAAGAACTTTCATGACAGGTGCGTATACGACGGCTGTTCTATTGTTTATAAGAATCCTTTTTGAAATATTTTCTCCTTCTGTTGAAAAACCAAAAGAGATACTCCCTTGTGACACACTGAGCAGATATCTATCATACAGCTTGGTGCTATAAAAATCGGGGCTGCTGTTGCTAAAATCTATGATGTCGTAGTATGAGAGAGTTTTCTCTTTTTGGGAGATATTTTTAATTTCAGTTGAGAAAAAAAGCGATTTTCCATAAAGATGAAGTACTGTTTGGATTGAAAAGCTCTCCGATAAAAAAGAAAGCACAACACCATCCTGTATGGGCAGAATTTCCGAGAGAACAACACTTTCATCTTTTAACGCCGGAGCTATAGCGTCTATTATATTTACTTTGTTTTCATTAAAAAAAGCACCGGTAACAAATCCGCTTTGATTATCAACAACTACAGAGACTAAGCTGTTGTCAATTAAATAATTACCAAGAGCAGTACTGTCAGTGCCGTAAAGGTTCAACGGTTTATTTAATACATCTGTTTTAGCTTGACATAACAGAGCAAAAAGTGCCATAAAAAATACAAGAAAATTTTTCTTCATTTTCTCCCCCTTCTGGTCAAAAGCGTATGCTGCTGATATCATCCCAGCAGTAGCCGGTTTCTCCGAGTAATTTGCCGTCTATAGTATAAGAATTATTTCTAAGAGCTTTCCCGCCAAGCTTTTCATAAAAATTGCGGTACTTATTTTCAGTAAAAGCCCATATTATCATGCTGTTAATTCCATTCTCCAAAAGGAATGAGGTAAAAGCTTTAATCAGCTCATGACCTATTCCTTTATTCTGATACTGTTCAAGTATATATATAGCATAGACTTCTCCTTTATAAACAGGATCGTTTTTTCTTTCTCTTCCTCCGTTAAGAAAACCTGCGACCGTATCTCCATCCTTAGCCATAAGAATTATGCTCTCGTTTCTTTCATAGATACTCATAAGCCTCTTAGCGGATTTTTCATATGAAAGCTGCTGAAGATAACTATCTGAAAGTATTCCCTTGTAAGTACTTCTCCAAGCGTCCACATGTACCTTTGCAATGTCAGGTATATCGTGACTCGAAGCAATGCATATCTTCACGTAAAGCACCGTCCTCCATACAGTAAAATTAAATTATATCTTCCAGTACTATTATATCAACATAAGGAGCAGTAACAACATTATGGAAATACTTTTTTCAAAAGAGTTATACAACAAAAGTTACATTTATAATAATTGATTTGTTCATTCGAATATATAATAAAAGTACTTTGTAATAATAAAATATTTCAAAAAGTAATATGATATTATATTTATCAGTTTAAGTAACATGATTATCAAAAAATGTAACTGTTTTTTTAATGTTTTATACAAACAATTTACTTGTATATCATTTTTGAGTATAATGTTTTTATATTTTCTTAATATTTTATAGGGAGGCGCAATGTGAAGAAAGCAACGAAGCTGTTCTCGTTATTTTTAATGTTAGCAGTAGTATTGGGTTCATGCGGGCCAAAGATGGAACTTATCTTTATTGATTCGGTAAAACAGATAGCCAAGGTACGGGTAGCTCTTGGAACGAGTGAGGAAGATGTAAGAAAAGAACTTCCAACCAAAGTAACGATAACAGATAACAAAGGTAAAAACTACGATATAACAGCTTCATGGACATTAAACGGATATGACAAAGATACAGAAGGAACATACAGTGCAAAGGGAAGCTTTACACTGCCTGTAGGAGTATCATAGAAGACACCTCCAGTACCGCTTGAGGTAACTGTTGAGATACAGGTGCTTAAGCCGCAGCTGAAGTCAGTTACGGCTCTTAATGAAAGGTATTATGTATCGCTTGGAACAGCCAAAGCAACAGCAATGACTAAGCTGCCGACAAGCACGACAGTAAAAGATGAGCTTGGGGGAGAATATACGGTTGAACTTAAAAACTGGGTATGTTCGACATACAATGCCAACTCAGAAGCAGATTATCCTGCATCGGCAACATTTGATCTTCCTGTACAGATAAAGGATAATACCGAGGTATCAAAAACTGTTAATACCATGCTAAGTGTTAAAAAAAGTGAACTGAAAAGAATTAATCCGGTAAAAGATATTCAAGCTTGTGCAGGACTTAACGAAGCAGATATTAAAAACAAGCTGGGCGGAAAAACAACTATAGTTGATACGTTGAATGACGAGTATGAAGTAGATCTTACATGGGACCTTTCATCCTGTCAGCTCAATGTTCAGGGAACTTATGATGCTAGCGCAACCTTTACTCTCCCGGCCAATGTAAAAAACACAGAGCCTCCTATGAGTCTAACTGTAAGCGCACGAGTGACGATAGTTGAATGGGTAGGTTCTGGAACCGTTGAAAGTCCCTATATTATAGAAACATATGCACAGCTTGAAAAAGTAAAAGACAATCCAAGCAAGCATTTTAAAATTTCTGAAGATGTTCTGATTATCGGTGTTCCAAACGGGATTAAATGGACTCCCATAGGAACAGCTGAAGTACCTTTTACAGGCTCTTTTGAAGGAAGTTTAAAGAATTTGTATTTTTCATCAGCTTTGGATATATCAGATAAAGATAATGTAGGTTTTTTTGGAGTTATAGGAGCAGATGGGATTGTGAAAAATCTCAATCTCAACTTTAATTTAGTTCAGGGAAAAGAAAACGTGGGAGGACTTGCCGGAATAAATAAAGGAACCATAGAGAACTGTGCTGTAACTATAAACACCGGCAGTTACAACTCATATAAAATTGCAGGACAAAAAAATGTAGGAATAATGGTTGGTTATAATGAGGGAACAATAACCGACAGTATAGTTGACGGAATTGTTTTATCATCAAGTACTTCTGAAAACAACGGAGGATTTGTGGGTTATAACAACGGAACAATCCGAAGATGTGATGTTGCCAGTACAAAGGTAACCGCCGGAAAGTATGTAGGAGGGTTTGTAGGACTTAATGAAAAGCTTATAGATCAGTGTAGTGTAAGGTATCTCCAAAACGCTACTGCTCTTAATAATAGTGATGCGGCCGGTGGATTTGCAGGTAGGTGTGACACTTTTAACGGCTCAATACAAAACAGTTATGTAAAAGGAAGTATGACATGGAACATTAACGCATCAGTAGGACCCAGTGGTTTTATAAGCTCAGGAAACGGAGCAACGTACTATTGTTATGCAAGCGTTACCGGAGCTGATGGTCCAAGACCCGGAACTGATACTTCAATATATGGATTTTCGGGACAGTTCTTTAATACTGTTGATTCATACTGGGACGGTCGATGTCAGAATACACGTGCCGGTAATGGCGGTCAGGTAATCGAATCGGATAAAATAGCTTTAAAGACATCATATAAAAACTGGGATTTTGGTCAGGTATGGTTTATGTTTGAAGATCTTCCGTTTTTTGAAAGAAATATAGTAAAGTTTGAAGCTGGAGACGGTTCAGCAGCAAATCCGTATGAAATAACGACAGCAGATCAGCTCATGGCTATGAGGTTCAGACTGGATAAGCATTATATCCTCAAGAACGATATAGATCTTTCAACTGCATACTGGATACCTATTGGCAAGAATAAAGATGGGTTCATAGGAGTCTTTGACGCAAGCAATAAAACATTAAGAGGGTTGACCATTGAAAATTCCGAAGTGTCTGAAATAGGATTATTCGGTTGTATAGGAAAAGGTACTGTAAAGAATCTTGTTATAGAAAATTTCAATATAGCAGTCAAATCAAATGCCGGACTTCTTGCCGGAACAATAGAAGGAGAAACCGTTGCGGATAAGAATGATTTCACCAAGTACGCGGTCATTGAAAATATCCGTGCAGGAGGCATCATCAACGCAACAGATTATACAGGTGGCATCGTCGGTAAAGCGAGCAACGCAACTATGAACAATATTGAATCAACGGTTCAGCTTACCGCAGCCAGCGGACAGTATAACGGCGGAATTGCAGGAAAAATGGAAAGAGTCAATATGCAAGATGTATCGTATAACGGTACCTTGAATGGTTCGGAGTATGTGGGTGGAATTGCCGGATATTATTACTCGCTTATTCCTGTTAATGAACCTAACAACATATCAAAAGACTTATCTTCACAGGGCAGCATAAAAGGACAAAAGTATGTTGGAGGGATGTTCGGAACAGTATATGGAGGTCTTTTTGAGAATCTTTTGTCTCTTGCCGGTGTGGAGTCAAAGTTCGATAATACAAAAGATGTGAACTATATCAGTACTGGTGGAATAGCGGGTATGACAGGAGATGCTACTTTTACAAATCTTTCCTGTACTGGAGAAGTTAAAGGATATAAAAATGTAGGCGGTCTGTTTGGGATTATTCAATCAGGTACTGTTCTAGAATCAGAGTTTTCAGGAGGAGTCAGCGGTAAGGATTATACAAAAAATGTCGGTGGAGTATGTGGCTGGGGAAATTTAGCTTTGATAGAGAGATGCGCATCTTATAACTTTGGACTTGCCGGAAAGATTGAATCAAGTACAATTAAAAACAGTTATTCCTCTACTAATAAATCATATGGAGGTGCTTTGATTGCGTATGATGCAGAAAGTACAAGAATTGAAAACTGCTACTCTGAACAAACTTTCATAAGCTACAGATATAATGGCTGTACAGGAACTTCAAATTATTACACTTACTCTGATGTTTCCGCAGAGCTGGCACATAAGAAAACAGAAGCTGAGATGAAAAATCAGGCAACCTATGTAGGCTGGGACTTTACAAACATATGGAAGATTGATCCTGCCCAAAACAATGGTTATCCTACCTTAAGGTAAAGATTCAAAAATTAAGCCTCCCGAAAGGGAGGCTTTTTATTGACAATATATATATTAATAAAAAAATAAAACTTATTTAGTTTCAAAAAATAAAATATTATGATATATTTTTATATGGATAAAAAGTTTGAAAAGGAGGAAGTAATGTACAAAATTTTATATAATAAAGAAGTAGCCAAAGGTATATATGAGATGCGCATCCTTGCTCCGTTGGTTGCCAGATCAGCCAAGCCCGGACAGTTTGTGATGCTTATAATTGATGAAAAAGGCGAAAGAATCCCGCTTACCGTTGTTGATACCGACCCCATTGAAGGCTGGGTATGTATTGTTGTTCAGTCAGTAGGTTATTCTACAAACAAGTTGACAGCTTTGAAAGAGTCTGATTATATAAGGGATTTTGCGGGACCGCTTGGTAAGGAGTCGGAGTTTGTTCACAAAACTTTGGAAGAACTGAAAGATAAAAAGATAGTATTTGTTGGAGGAGGAGTTGGTGCTGCTCCGGTATATCCGCAGGTAAAGTATCTGTCGGAAAGAGGTATAAGAACTGAAGTTATACTGGGTTTTAAAAGTGCAGAGTACATAATTCTGGAAAAAGAGTTCAGAATGCTGAATGCAGCTGTTCATATATGTACAGATGACGGGAGCATAGGGTTCAGAGGTCTGGTCACTCAAAAGCTTAAACTGTTGCTTGAAAAAGAGCATATAGATGAGGTAGTGACTATAGGTCCTATGATCATGATGAAAAATGTTTCACTTCTGACTAAAGAATACGGTGTTCCAACTGTGGCCAGTCTTAATACTCTTATGGTTGACGGAACAGGAATGTGCGGAGGATGCAGAGTGACTGTGGGAGGGAAAACATTGTTTACTTGTGTTGATGGTCCGGAGTTTGATGCGCATCTGATAGATTTTGACCAGGCGATGTCCAGGCAGAATATATATAAAGATGAGGAAAAGCACAGCTGCAGGCTGGACGGTGAGATAAGATGAATAAGTCCAGAGTTCCAGTAAATGAGCAGGATCCATTGACACGAAAGGAAAATTTTTCTGAGGTATGTTACGGTTATTCATTAGAGCAGGCCTTTGAAGAAGCGTGCAGGTGTCTAAACTGTAAAAATCCGTTATGTGTAAGTAAATGTCCCGTAGGAATAGATATCCCCGGATTTATCAGTCACCTTAAGAATAGAGATCTTGCCGGTGCATATGAGGTTATCTCAAGATATACTTCTCTGCCTGCGGTCTGCGGCAGGGTTTGTCCTCAGGAGGAACAGTGCGAAAGTGGATGTGTTCTTGGGAAAAAATCTGAACCAGTTGCCATAGGCAAGCTTGAAAGGTACGTTGGGGACTGGGCGCTTGAACATGATGTAAAATCCATGCAGACAAAGGAAAAGAACGGTCATAAGGTTGCAGTTGTAGGAAGCGGTCCTGCAGGACTTACGTGTGCACGGGAACTTGCAGCCATGGGATATGATGTAACTATATTTGAAGCACTTCACGAACCGGGAGGAGTGCTGGCTTACGGTATACCCGAGTTCAGGCTTCCCAAAGATAAAGTTGTGAGGAAAGAGATTAAACGTATACAAGAGATGGGAGTAAGAATAGAGACAGACGTTATAATAGGAAGAACACTTACAATAGACGAACTTCTAACGCATGAAAAGTTCGAAGCTGTTTTTATAGGTTCCGGGGCAGGTCTTCCAAGGTTTATGAATATAAAGGGTGAAAACAGCAAGGGAGTTTTTTCTGCCAACGAGATACTTACCAGAATTAATCTTATGAAGGCGTATAATAAAGAGTACGATACACCTGTACATCTTGGAAAAAAGGTTGTAGTGGTAGGAGGCGGCAACGTTGCGATGGATGCTGCACGTGCAAGCTTAAGAATGGGC
>CALMRR010000067.1 GCA_937871925.1 uncultured Petrotoga sp. | reverse complement strand
CCGGAAAAAATGATGTATAATAATTAACATATATAACTTTTTAAAGAATATTACTAAAATTATAACATGATAAAATGCTAAGGAGTGTGATCCCATGAAAGTCGTTGGAGTAGATCTAGGCGGAACAGAGATAAAAATTGGTCTTGTGGATAAGGAAAACGGAATAGAAAAAAAGATAAGTCTTCCCACAGAGGTTTCAAAGGGAACAGAGAAGGTTGTAAAAAATATATCAGACGGTATTTCCACAATAAGCAAGGGTGTGAAGATAGATGCCATAGGTATAGGTTCTCCGGGTTCAATAGACAGGGATGAGGGTGTAGTCAGATTTGCCCCTAATTTTCCTGAATGGAAAAACTTCGAGCTATCCAAGGCGATAGGCAGCATAGTGAATCTTCCGGTTTTTGTAGAGAACGATGCCAATTCATTTGCTCTGGGAGAATGGTATTTTGGGCATGCAACCGGCCTTACTGACTTTGTATGTATAACTTTGGGAACAGGCATAGGGGGCGGAGTTGTTAGTCACGGCATTTTAATTACAGGAAAGGACGGTATCGGAACGGAACTCGGTCATGTTATAATTGAACCAGACGGACCTTTGTGCGGCTGTGGCAACAGAGGGTGCGCTGAGTCAATAGCATCAGCAAGCTCTGTAGCTAGAACTGCAAGGGAGCTCATAAAAAGGTTTCCGGAATCTTTGGTCTTAAAGATCGCAGGTAGTATAGAAAGCATTCAGTCAAAGCATGTGTTTGCAGCAGCCCAGCAAGGTGACTATATGGCACAGATGATAGTTGAAAAGGCTGTTGATGTTCTTGCCAGGCTTATAGGAGGCTGTATACATATTTTTAATCCAGAAAAGATAATTATAGGCGGCGGAATGAGCAAAGCCGGTGATGCTCTTATACTTCCGCTGAGGAAAAGAGTGGAAGCATATATAATGGTAAGTTTTAGGAACACATACACTATTCATGCATCTGATCTGGTTGAAAATGCCGGTATTCTTGGTGCGGCGTCATCGGCCATCTATGCTTTAAGGGGTGATTAATTTGCAGAAGACGGTAACTTTTTTTATTATTATGCTCAATCTCTTGATTTTCGTTATGATGTTCATATTCGGAGGCTTTGGGGCTTATGATTCTGCAGCCAGCCTTCTCAGATTCGGGGCACAGAACGGTATTATTGTAGCGAGCGGTGACTGGTTCAGAACGATAACCTCGATGTTTGTTCACGGCGGGTTTCTTCATTTGTTCTTCAATATGTATGCATTGTTTTACTTTGGAAATATGGTTGAAAGGATATACGGAAAGTATAAGTACCTTTCTGTTTATGTTATATCCGGGTTCGTCGGTAATCTTTTGACACAGTTTCTTATGCCTACTGCATATTCGGTAGGTGCATCGGGAGCCATTTTTGGTCTAATAGGGCTGTTATTTGGGCAGGGTTTCAGGCATGATACGCCCAATATGCTCAAACCAGTTACCGGAACTGCACTTCTTCCGGTCATAATCATTAACGTTATTCTTGGCTTTACAGTTCCCAGTGTGAATAATTTTGCTCATATTGGAGGTCTTGCCGCAGGCTTTACTTTTGGATGGCTGACACCGGTAACCTTCAACAAGCGCACATGGAATATATGGAAAGTAGTTTTTTATATTCTTGTGGCCTTTATAGCTCTTTGTTATGTTTTGCTTTTGATAAGCAATATCAAGTACAGGTTTTTTATAATACCTTCGATGGGAAGATGATAATATGAAAGAACTATACTATAAGGTAGTGCGCGATCCGGTTTATTCTGAGGTATTTCTTTCACCTCTTGAAATAATAATATCTGATACTCCCAACATGCAGAGATTAAGGTATCTAAGTCAGCTGGTGGGGGCGGAGTATGTCTATCCCAGCGCTACTCATACCAGGTTTGGACATTCTGTTGGAGTAATGCATCTTTCAGGTCTTTATGCCCAGCATCTTTATCCGTATGATTATTCAAAGTTCAGGGTGCTGAGACTTGCCGGATTGATGCACGATATAGGACACGGGCCTTACTCGCATCAGTTTGACGATACTGTCTATAAAACTATGGGATACAAGGACGGTCATGATGAGTTCAGGACAAGAATAATAAGAGGCAAGCTTCTTGAAGACACTTTATCAGTTTATAAAAATTCTAGTGACCCAAGGATAAAAAATGATTTTATTCATGATATAGAACTGACTTTAGGAATACAGACGAACGAAGATAATATTCATGCTAATCTTCAGGAGATATTTGAAAAGGTTATACAGGTCTATGAAGGGGAAAATACGGGAAGTGTTGATTTCAACATTGTTCAGGGGCCTCTTGGTGCCGACAGGCTTGATTTTGTTCTCAGAGATTCATACTTTGCCGGGACAAGGCACTTTGGTTCCGGGGCAACTGACAGGCTTATTAGAGGAAGCAGTATAACTTCAGATAAGATATGCTACTCAATAAAAGTTATAGATGATGTTTATACTTCGCTATTCGCAAGATTTATGATGTATAAGAACGTTTATTTTCATAAAACCTCAAGGGCAGCCGATCAAATGATCCAAGAGGTTCTCAGAGCATCTTATGAGGTTCTTAACCTCAAACAGCGGGTAGAGGATCCCCAGCAGTTTGTTGAGCTTACTGATGCAAGGATAATGGATGAGATCGAGATACTCTATCAGATGCTTTTTGAAAAGAAAAATTATGGCATGCTCATCGATCCAGAGCTTATACGTCATGCAGAAAAATTATCTTATGCACATTCTGTAATACAAAGACTTAAAAAAAGAGATCTATGGAAAGTAATAATGGAGATTCCCTTTTCCACAACAGGGGTTGACCCTTCGCTTATAAATAATTCCGTAGGGCAGAATATGCTGGATGCCATGAAGCAAAAGCTTAAGGATCTTCTTGTACAAGAAATTCCCGTTCATGATAAGACTGAGATAACCAGAATACTTGAAGAGTTCGAGACTCTTTTTAAGATCGATACACCGTACAAGCTCTCTTTGATACATCCCAGTGAGTTTTTAGCCAACGATGTGTATATTAAGGACACTAACGGGGATATTCTGGGGTTTGACCAGATGTATGAGAAATATCCTGCCTATCGTTTTATGGAGAGCAATCTTATTCAGATAGTAAGAGTGTACATAAAAGAAGACAAACGTGAGATACTTAAGAAGTATAATGTTCTTCCACAGAGTACTTCCCAAAAGATTACAACAAGGTGGTAAAAGATGGGAAAGGTATTAAGTGCATCTTTATATGATTATAGAGTAAGGTTGGTATGCTGTGACACAACGGATCTTGTACAAGATATAACTACTGCTCACGATCTTTCTCCCCAGTCTGCCGTAGTGCTTGGCAGAGTATGTACAGCATCGGTTCTTCTTGGAAGCTGGATAAGTGAAAACGAGAAAGTGGCCGTTGTTTTCAAAGGAGACGGGCCTGCCGGTGAAGTGGCAGCCGAGTCTGATTTTAACCTTAATATACGTGGGTATATACAAAATTCCAAGCTGGAAATAAAGAGAAATGCTCTTGAAAAAGCAGATGTGGCTTCAAGCATAGGCAAGGGATTTCTTTATGTTGTAAGGGATTTGGGACTTAAGACCCCCGTTACATCAAGCATTAAGATTGTTTCTGGTGAAGTTGCCCAGGATATTGCATACTATATGAACAAGTCGGAACAGGTTCCGTGTGCAGTTAATATTGGAGTTTTGGTAAATTCTCAAGGTATAGCTGGAGCAGGAGGAATGATGATTCAGATTCTGGATCAGTATCTTCAGGATAGTATAATATCTGAAATTGAAGAGATAGTCTATAAAATGAAAAATATATCGTCTTATATTGCAGAAAAAAATTCTCTGGAAAAGATACTAAAACTTTTTCCTAAGGCACAGAACATAAAAGAGAGCAGCTGCCGTTTTTTCTGCGGATGCACAAAAGAAAAGTCTGTTCAGGCACTTAGCGCTTTTGGTATCTCTGAACTGAGAGATATGCAAAAGCAGGAGTCAACAGAAATAAAATGTAAGTGGTGTTCAAAAAAGTACTATGCCGCAGCAGACGATATTGAAAAGATAATATCTGAAAAACAGGTTTCCGAAAATAAAAATACGGAGGCGTAAAATGCTTGAGGAGTTTATTGGTAGAAATATAATTGATGAGTCCATTCAAACGTTAAAAGAAAAGAATAAGCCTATAAATGCGGTTATACGTGAGCAACTTGTTAAAGGCAATGAAAAAGGAAGATACTATGGCATACCGTTTTTGGTCAAAGATAATATGGAAGTTGAAGGAACGGTAACTTCATGCTGTTCAAAAATACTTGAAAATCATGTTTCTTCATATACAGCTACAGCTGTTCAAAAACTTTTAGATCAGGGTTTTTCTATAATAGGCAAAACCAACATGGATGAATTTGCCATGGGTGGTGCCAATGAAAATTCTATATATGGTCCGGTAAGAAATCCTCATGACCACCAAAGAGTATCCGGTGGAAGCAGCGGAGGTTCTGCAGCCGCTGTTGCAGCGGGGATAGCTCCTTTTGCACTCGGATCGGATACAGGTGGTTCGATTAGAGAACCGGCATCTTTTTGCGGAATAGTCGGTTATAAACCTTCATACGGTATGATCTCGCGTTATGGACTGATTGCTTTCGGATCATCTCTCGACCAGATAGGGGTACTCTCCAGAAGTGTTTATGACAGTGCTAAGATTGTAGATATGATGAAGGGCAAGGATAAGAAGGATTCAACAAGTATTGATTATAAAAAAGATCTTACTGCCAGGTTTGGCAGAAAGCTCGAAGGTCTGAAAGTTGCAGTTCCAGATATTGTTTTTTCTCAGGAGATACCTCAGGAAATAAAAGACGCTTTCAGTTCATCGTTAGAACTGTTGAAAAAATGTGGGGCAACCATTGTTCCTGTAAGTATACCTGAGCTTAAATATGTCGTGAGTGTATATTATATAATAGCTCCAGCTGAGGCTTCATCCAACCTTTCAAGGTTTGATGGGGTCAGATACGGGCTTAGAAATGAAAAAGATAACCTGATCGATACTTATATGAGTACCAGGCAGGATGGCTTTGGTGCTGAAGTAAAGAGAAGAATAATGATGGGAACCTTCACACTGTCATCAGCTTATTACGATGCCTATTTTTCAAAAGCTTCAAAAGTGAGGAGAGTAATAACCGAAAAAATAAACAAGGTATTTGAGGAAAGCGATGTCTTTTTTATGCCAACTTCACCAGCTCTTCCTCCAAAGGTTGGAGAAAAGCTTTCAATACTTTCTTACTATCTGCTTGATCTGTTTACAATTCCTGCCAATCTGGCAGGACTTCCGGCAATCAGTGTTCCATACTGCAAGATAGGAAATCTTCCATTTGGTGTGCAGTTTATGGGCAAGAGGTTTATGGATGATGAAATGTTAGCTGTAGCCGATGCATTTGAAAAAGAGGTGAAGTGTAATGTTTAAAACAATAATCGGATTGGAAATACATACTCAGCTTCTTACCAAGACCAAAGCTTTCTGTAGTTGTTCATCAGAGTACTTTGAAGATAAACCTAATACGAATATCTGTCCGGTATGTACCGGTCAGCCTGGTGCTTTGCCTGTTTTAAACAGGGAATCCGTTATTCTGGCTGTCAGAGCGGGAATAGCTCTTAATGCCCAGATTAATCTGGTTTCCTACTTTGACAGGAAAAACTATTTTTATCCTGATTTAACCAAGGGCTATCAGATAACTCAGTACTTTAAGCCGATATGTGAAAACGGGTATATTGAAATTGACGGTGAACATATAAGGATAAAAAGGATACATATGGAGGAAGATACCGGAAAGATGTTTCATGAAGGTTCGGAACTTGCAACGTCCTCAGAGAGTGCCATCGATTATAACAGAGCAGGAGTACCTCTTATAGAGATAGTTACTGAGCCGGATATGAAAACTCCTGCACAGGCAAGGACTTTTATGGAAAAACTCAGGGATATGCTGAGGTATGCCGATATTTCTTCCGGAGACATGGAAAAGGGAGCCCTGAGGTGTGATGCCAACATATCTGTATATGATGATGAAACAGGCATAAGAAGCAACAGGGTGGAGATTAAAAACATAAACTCCTTCAGGTATGTTGAAAAAGCGCTTGAATATGAACAGCAAAGGATAACAGAAACGCTCAAAAATGGAGGGCAGATTGCTCCCGAAACAAGAGGGTGGAATCTCTCCAGACGTGAAACTTTTTCAATGCGTTCTAAGGAAGGTGAGGCAGATTACCGATACTTTCCAGAGCCTGATATACCACCTCTTTCAATCAGTGAGGAGTTTGTGCAGGATATAAGAAAAAGCATGCCTGAACTGCCTCAGCAGAAAACAGAAAGATTTATAAAACAGTACTCGTTACCTGCTTATGATGCTCAGGTTCTCTGTTCTTCAAGAGAGCTGGCCTCATACTTTGAAGAATGTGCAAAAGCAGTAAAGGACTCTAAGTTTGCAAGCAACTGGATAATGACTGAAGTGATGAAGTATATTAACGAAACCGAAGACTACAGTCTGCGCAGCATAAAAGTTGGACCTTCTCACTATGGTGAGCTTGAGGAGCTTATAAGCTCAGGAAAAATATCTACCAAGATTGCAAAGGATGTATTTCCCATGATGATGGAGTCAGGTAAGATGCCCGGACTCATAGTCAAGGAAAAAGGTCTTGAACAGATAGACAATGATGAACTGATAGTAAACGCAGCTAAAAAAGTAATTCAGGAAAATACAGATGCTTATCAGAGATACAAGTCTGGAAAGGTTAATCTGCTTGGCTTTTTTGTAGGGCAGGTTATGAAGGAAACCAGAGGCAAGGCTAATCCGGAAAAGGTTAATCAGACAGTAAGAGAGCTTCTGGACAGTTAATTCGGGAGGAATCTATGAAAAAAAAAGTTTTATTTTTTGTCATCCTTAGTATAAATCTTTTTCTATGGGCAACAGAGATAAAGTACGATACTGCCTTCAATAAAAAAACAGATTTTCCTGTATTTTCATACTTCACAGGAGCAGGCTACAGCTATCCTTCAGGAGGAGAGGTGTTTGCAGGATTTTACGATTATGAACCATACTATATCCAGCAAAACCTATTTTTCAAGACCATAAAAATAAAGACAGGCGAAAGAGTATTTATTTCATATGTTGAAATACCAGCCTTTGGCAGTGATTTTTCAGCGGGATACGAGTACGGGGTTGAAAACACGCTCTTTGGTCTTTTAAATACTTTTTCCTATGCAAGAACGGATGTCGGTAAGTTTAACTATGAAAAAATTGGATATTCTCTTGTTCAGGGTGCATTACCTACTTTTTTTAACTTTTCTTTTCAGAATATTTACTACAATGAAATTGCGAATTTGAAGTTAAACATAAAGCTGATGAGAGGGTTTGAGCTTCCGGTTACTTTTCAGGCAGATTCCTTCACTGCAAAGGGTGTGTTGGATTTCGGACTTTTTAACTGTTTCTATTCCGGAGTTGAACTTCTGTCTTTTGATAAGTATTATCTTGACAGCTTTTCCATGGGTGCGTGTTTCTACAAAAATAAAATTTTTCCTGCTGTAGAGTTTACAATTCCTCTTAATATTTGTGACCAGGATATCTCTGCAGGTGTAAGAATAGGAATGGATAACAGCAATCCTTTTTCATTGTACCTTATTAACAGGAATATAAAGCTTCCCATAGTTATTTTTTTCAATAAAGACGGCGGTGGGCTTTTTGTCAGATTATAAAAGTGCTGGATTATATGTGCACCTTCCTTTCTGTAAGAGCAGATGCAGCTACTGTGATTATTGTTCAGTGACGGATATTGCTGTTATACCTGAGTACTTTTCAGCTCTTTATAATGAGATCCAGATGAGAAGCGATCAAACCATGTTGATAGATACGTTATATATAGGCGGAGGTACGCCGTCATTTATAGAAATCCGTTTTATTGAAGAGCTGGTACAAAAAGTGAAAAGAAGCTTCATCACTGATATAAAAGAATTTGTAATAGAAGTTAACCCGGACAGTCTTACAGAAGAAAAGTGCATACTGTATAATAACCTGGGAATAAACAGAGTTTCTATGGGGATTCAGTCTTTAGACAGTAAAATACTCGATAATGTAAAAAGGGCACATACGGTTGAAGAAGCTTTGGAAAGTTATTTGCTTGCCAGGAGATATTTTGAGAACATAAACGTTGATTTTATTCTCGGGCTTCCAGGCGAAACGGCAGAGAGTGTTCATAATAACCTTTCTTTTATAAGACAGTATAAGCCGGAGCATGTTTCATATTATATTTACGATAACTCCCACGAAACTCTTTTAAAGAGAATGATAAAAGCAAAACTCATAAGTATGCCAGATGAAGATTTATTAAGCGACTGGGTTGATGAAATATATATTTTTTTGGAACAGGAAGGCTACGAGAGGTATGAAATATCATGCTGGGCCAAAGATGGCAGGTTCAGTATTCACAATAAAAAATACTGGCAAAATCTTTCTTATTTTGGAGTAGGAGCAAGCGCCGGCGGCCATCTAAAAAATCTTAGATACGTTAATACAGATTCGGTGCAAGAGTATATAAAAAGCTTTTTAAAGGGAGAGTACTGTTATTCTGTTTATTCTGAGAACTCCCAAGAGCAAGAGTTTATTGAATCCATATTCATGGGTCTGCGATTATTGCATGGAGTAGACCTTTCGTACGTAAAAGAAATATTTGGAAACAAATACGACAGTACAATTTATGAATTTCTTAACAAACTGCGTCCTTATTTGATTGTAAACAATAATTGTTTAAAGCTGACCGAAAATGGTCTTAACTTCTCAAATTTCGTGTTTGAAAAAATACTTGAAATAGGAGAAAATTTATATGGGCATACAGAATGAAGTCAATTCGTATCTTGAAGCAATAGATTTTTACAAACTTCCCGAACCCTCTGCAAAAGAGGAGTGGGATAGTTATTTTATGAGAGTGGCTGTTCTTGTAAGCGAACGTTCCAGCTGTCTTCACCGAAAAGTTGGTGCCGTTATAGTAAGGGAGAAAAGAATACTTGCCACAGGCTATAACCAACCGCCATCAAATTTTCCCCATTGTGATCAGATAGGCTGTATAAGAGATGTTCTTGGAATAAAAAGCGGTGAACATCAGGAGGTTTGTTTCGGGCTTCATGCCGAACAGAATGCGCTCATGCAGGCAGCTAAGTTCGGGATCTCAACCAAAGATGCCATAATATATGTTACACATCAGCCATGCTCAATATGTGCGCGGCTTATAATTAATTCAGGAATCAGGAAGGTT
>CALMRR010000066.1 GCA_937871925.1 uncultured Petrotoga sp. | reverse complement strand
TATTAAAAAATTATCCGGTTTTAAAAGTTCATATGCTGTTTCAGCAACTACCCGATGCCCTATGTGCGGCGGATTAAATGCTCCTCCAAAAACCACTGTCATCAAAGAATCCCCTCACCTTACATACTCAAAGGCAAATTCTCCACAAAAAATGGTATCTCCTTCAGATACTCCGGCTCTTCTCAGCAACTTTTCCAACCCGTTTTTTTCAAGTATACCAAGAATTTTTTTCCTCGAATCCATCTGAAATATATTGAACTTTGAAAGAAGCTGAATTATATCATCTCCTACTATTTCATACTCATGTTCTGCAATTCTGACAACCTGATACTTTATTTTCATTACTGTCTCAACCTTAACGGGCTCTGCATCAAACTTTATTTTCTCGGGCATACTTCTTTTCATTTTCTCATATTTACGTATTTCTTCTTCTCTTCTGTCTTGTATTATACTGTACATAATACCTTTAAGCCTATCAACATTATATCCGGTATAACACGATATGGGAATAACCGGCTTGCCTATTGCCCTTTCTATTTCCGAGCACATATCAATAAGTTTATCTTCTGAAATAGTATCGGTCTTATTTAAAACAACTACTTCTTCTTTTGAAGATATGTCCTTATTAAACTTTTCAAGCTCTTTCCTTATACTATAATAATCATTTATTGGATCTCTTCCTTCATACTCTGAACCATCTATCATATGAACCAGAGCAAAACATCTTTCAATATGTTTAAGAAATTTATCTCCCAATCCCACACCCTCATGGGCTCCTTCAATAAGTCCAGGAATATCAGCAACTACAAAGGATTTTCCTTCATCCACCTTAACTACCCCAAGATTTGGAATAAGCGTAGTAAAAGGATAATTGGCTATTTTGGGCCTTGCATTGGAAATTTTTGATATCAGACTTGATTTTCCCACGTTAGGAAATCCAACAATACCTATATCTGCCAATAATTTAAGTTCTAGTTTCAAAACTTTTTTTTCTCCCTCAATCCCTTTTTCGGATATTCTGGGAGCCTGGAGTGTTGAAGTGGCAAATTTTGAATTTCCACGTCCCCCAATGCCTCCACGTGCAACAATAACGTATTCGTTAGGATACTGGAGATCGGCTATTTTATCCATATCCGGATAATTATATATTACTGTTCCAACCGGTACTTCTATTACCATATCTTCCCCATCGCATCCGTATTGATTTTTTGTCTTTCCGTTCTCCCCGTTCTCGGCCAAAAACTTCTTTTTATATTTGAAATCCACCAGAGTATTTTTCTCAAGTACACTCTGTATTATGATATGTCCACCGGTACCACCGTTTCCTCCGTCCGGACCGCCAAATGGCGCAAACTTTTCACGACGGAAACTTATTGCTCCATCTCCGCCTTTTCCCGCTGTAATCTCTATTATAGCCTCATCCAAAAAATCAAACTCCATTTATTTCCCTCCGTTATTTCCTTTTTTTCCAAAAGTTTTTTTAATGCTTCTTACATTGAATCCAAAATCTTCCTTTTCTTCATTATCTAGCGGTTCAATATGTATTATAACATCTCTTATATATGGATTTTCTTTTTTTATTTCATTTTCAATATTCTTAACAATCATGTGAGCTTGGTGTACAGTCATCTGAGGATCAATTTCTATATGCATTTCAACAAAATAAACATATCCAGACTTTCTTACCCTTATTCTATGTGGGTTTTTTACTTGACAAAAACTTTCCATTCCTTTTAAAATATCGTTATACACATCTCCAAGTTCTTTGGAACCGTCCATTAGTTCATTGGAAGACTCCATGAAAAGAGAGATTCCCACTTTAAATATAAAAACTGACACAAACATAGCCAGTAAGGCGTCTATCCACCATATACCTGTTATAAATATTAAGAAAACTCCTGCAAGAACCGATATAGAAGTAAAAACATCGTTACGCATGTTAAGTGCATCAGCAATAAACGAAGAACTGTTTATTTTTTTCCCTATGGAAAGTTTATACCTATATAAGAAAAATTTTGTAAAAACTGATATGGCTGAAATAACCAGTATCAAAGAAACGTCTTTTATTTCGGACTGTTTTGCACCAAGTCTGGAAATAGCGCTTGAAAGAACTTCATATCCCGCATATATTACTATAAGGGAAAGAATTTTTGTTATGATAGGTTCAATTTTTTCGTGCCCATAAGGATGTGATTCATCAGCGGGCTTGCTTGAGAGCTTTGTAGCAATAAGCGTAAGAAATGACGTAAAAATATCTGTTACAGTATCAACTCCATCTGCTGTAATAGCTAGACTTCCTGTAACAAACCCAATAAAAAGCTTTAAGAAACCTAAAACTGCATTTCCAGCAATTCCGATCAAAGACCCTTTTCTTGCAAGACTCTCTCTCTGTTCTGCAGTAATTGTTTTATTATATGCCATGTCTTCCCCTCCGGTTTATGATGTTTAGAACAAAAGTTTTCAGAGTGGGATTATTATGTTGCTTTCTCTCAGATGAACATTGTAATGCTGAATTTTCTTTTCAATGTTTAATTCCGTTAACCACAAAAAGCAACACATAAGACACCTCCTTTTAACGTTTGTTTGACGTATATAAGTGAGATTATACTAAAATCATATATATTAAGTCAAGAAAAAATTATTTGTTTTTTGGTCTTGTTTATTGTATAATTAGCTTGGAGGTGAGATACATGTTTGTAAGCATTACAAAGGATTCGTTTATAGCCGCCGAAAGAGTACACTCAATTATTCCTCAGGATTTTATACAGTTCAGAAGAATGAAAAAGATGTTTCAGGGCGATGATGTCCTTTCTGAAGGCGAAAGGCGAGGAAGGGCCGATGCCTCAAGCCAGGAAGAAAAACTTGATGAGGAATTTATTAAAGGCAGTACAAGCCTTATAGATATTACTTATGGCAAAAGTGTTGAAACCATAATATTTATGGACAGTGGTCATCTTATATTAACCTGTGTGGAAGCCAAAAAAATAATAGATAAGGTAAAAAAAACAAGGAGGGGCGAATCATGAGTATTCCCATGCCGGTTGTAATAGAATCTGACGGCAGATATGAAAGATCATATGACATTTATTCCAGACTTTTAAAAGACAGGATAATATTCTTAGGTACTCCCATAGACGACACTGTGGCTAATGTTATTATTGCCCAGATGCTCTTTTTGGAATCACAAGACCCTGACAAGGACATATCGCTTTATATAAACTCTCCCGGAGGAGTAATAACTGCCGGTTTGGCTATATATGACACTATGCATTATATAAAACCGAGTGTGTCGACCATATGCCTTGGACAGGCTGCATCAATGGCTGCTGTACTGCTCGCTGCAGGAGCTAAGGGGAAAAGGCTTTCTGTACCTAACAGCAGAATTATGATCCATCAGCCTTCCGGAGGCATGGAAGGAACAGCCGCAGATATAGAAATACAGACCAAAGAAATTCTTAGAATGAGAACACAGCTTAACCAGATACTTAGCAATCATACCGGGCAATCACTGAAGAAAATAGAAAAGGATATTGAGAGAGATTATTTTATGTCTGCACAGGAAGCTCTTGATTATGGTCTTATAGACAGAGTTTTCGAAACCAAGAAGACCATTGGAAATAATAATAATAATAATAATAATAAATAATCAGAATCAAAAGACGTGGCCGCTATGCGGCTATGTTTTTTAATTGAGGGGGAAGCATGAAAGATCAAGAATTTACTCCAATGATAAGACAGTACATGGAGATAAAAAAAGACTATTCTGACTCTATACTGCTTTTCAGACTCGGGGATTTTTATGAAACTTTTTTTGATGATGCAAAAACTATGAGTGATGTTCTCCAGCTTACTCTGACCAAAAGGGCAGGACATCCCATGGCAGGTATTCCCTATCATGCACTCGATAATTACTTAAAAAGACTTATAGATAATGGTTTCAAAGTCGCTATCTGTGATCAGATGGAGGATCCTGCTTTGGCAAAAGGAATAGTTAATAGAAGTGTAACACGTATTCTTACACCAGGTACAGTTATTGAGGATTCCATGCTTGATGAAGGAAATCGTTTTTCAATTATCATTGATAAAAAAAACAACTTTACTTTTTCAATATTTGATTTTACTACAGGAGAGATATACCTGGACAGTATGGATATTTCAGACGAAGAGATGATCGATTTTATGCTGTCCTATGGGATTGTCCAGATTCTGCTTTCTTCCAACCTTAAATATATGCTGAAAATCATAAAAGAAAGGCGTCCCGGAATATACTGTGAGGTAGTAGAAGATTGGATTTTTTCAGGAAATTACGATAGCCACCTTAAATCTGTTTATTCGGTAAGTTCTTTGGATTTTCTGGAGTTTTCTACCTCTGAGCTTGTCCTGCTGGATGGTGTTTTCAAATATCTTGAGACCACACAGTTTAAAACAATAAAACATTTCCGTTTCCCCAAAAAATTCAGAAGCAGTGATTATATGTTTCTTGACAGCAATACAATCTATAATCTCGGTGTAGTATCACAGCCAGATCAAAGAGGCAAAAGTCTTTTTGATACTTTAAATTACTGTAAAACCAATATGGGAAAGAGATTTCTTGGGGAAAATCTTAAGCGCCCGCTTACAGATAGCAAACGTATAGAAAAAAGACTAAACGCAGTACAGATACTAACTTCTGATAAAGAACTTTTAACGGAAATTCAGAACAGCCTCTGTGGAATAATGGATCTTGAAAGAATTTCAAGCAGAATCTCTATCCAAAAATCATATCCTAAAGATATAAATGCGCTTTCAACATCAATTGAAAAAAGTTCCCAACTTTCCCGTATTCTTATGGGTAATAGGGAATTATATGAAATCTTTGGAACCATACCTTCGCTGATGGATATCAATGAAAAAATCAAAAAATATCTCTTTGAAGATTCTTCCAACGACGTTGGTAGTGGAATGGTCATAAAAGATGGAGTCTCCAGCGAGCTTGACGAATATAGAAATATTTCGAAAGATATCGACTCTGTTCTTAGAGAACTTGAAAAAAGGGAAAAAGAAGTAACTGGACTTTCAAGCTTAAAGATAGGAAGAAACAAGATCTATGGCTTTTACATTGAAATATCAAAAGTTCAGGCACAGTCTGCCCCTTTATCTTATACTAGAAAGCAAACTTTAACAAACTGTGAAAGATTCATTACCGCAGAACTTAATGAACTAGAAAAAAAAGTTTTGGTCGCACAGGAAAAAATTAAAAAAATAGAAACTTCTATCTATGATGAATTTGTAATTTCATTATCTCCGTACCTAACAAGAATAAAAGAACTGTCAGAGGTTATATCTGAGATTGATCTTGCTTGTTCTCTAGCTCAAGCTGCAATCAGAAACTCTTATACAAGGCCTTTCTTCGTTGAAAGACAAGAACAGATTGAAATAAGAGATTCGAGACACCCAATGGTGGAAAGAACTGTAGATAATTTTCAAAAAAATGATTTTGTAATAAATGAAGGAAAGAACTTCATTATTGTAACTGGCCCGAACATGAGCGGCAAATCAACCTATCTAAGACAGATTGGACTGATAAGTATAATGGCTCAGATAGGTTCATTTGTTCCGGCTCAAAAGGCCTTTATCACTATCTATGACAGGATTTTTACAAGGATTGGCGCCAAAGATGACGTCGTATCAGGAAAGTCAACATTTTTAGTGGAGATGCTTGAGATGTCTGGAATCATAAATAATTCATCTCGGAAAAGCCTCATCCTTCTGGATGAAGTAGGCAGAGGAACAGGGACTCTTGACGGAATAGCTGTTGCCTGGGCCATATCAGAGTATCTTTTCCAGGCTATAGGAGCGGTTACAATTTTTGCTACACATTACACGGAACTTACTATAATGTCGGAGATATATGATTGTGTTGCAAATAAAAGAGTGCGAATTCTAGAATCTGAAAATGGTATTGTCTTTCTTCATAAAATCGAAGAAGGGAGTAGCAGCAGTTCTTATGGAATTGAAGTTGCCAAACTTGCAGGATTCCCTGCGGAGATAACCCAAAGGGCTTTTGAGATACTGGAACAGCTATCTGACAAAGCAGATCTCGAAAATAGACTTAAAAGAATCAAAAACATAAAACGCCGCAAGTATCGGTTTGACGAAAACCAATTAAAAATGTTCTGATTTTTATGATATAATTACTCTTAGATTGATTTTACAGGAGATTACTTGATGGAAGACGCCCTATTGAAAAAAAAACTTGAAGATATAAGACTTTATATGCGAAATAACTTTTTGGACTGTTTCATAGTTATAAACTATGAATCCTCTTCCAAAAGTACAAGCAGATTCCTTACAGGATTTCAAGGTACATTCTGTATTATCTTCATATCTCAGGAGAGCTTTGATTTTTATACAGACAGTAGATATTTGGAGTATGTTGAATACGGACATAAAAATCTGGATGTGAAGATATACGACGGAAATCTTCTTCAACTGCTTAAGAAGTTATTTTCTGCTTTTAATCCCGGATCCAAGATTGGGTATGAAGCTTCCAATATAAGCGTAAGTTTTTACAAAAGATTTTTTGAAGCATTCAAAAATTTTTCTTTTGTAGGTTGCGATGATATCTTTCTTTCTCTAAGAACTAGAAAAAGCCCATCTGAAATAGAAAACATTAAAAAAGCTGTTATTATTTCTGAAAAATCATATTTGGAATCGATTGAAAGGTTTGAATATGGAATGTCGGAAAAGGACTTTTCGGCTCTTTTAGAGTATAGAATGCGTATTAACGGTGCAGACTCCTGCGCCTTTGAGACAATTGTGGCTTCTGGAAAAAGAAGCTGTATGCCTCACGGATATGCTTCAGACAAGAAAATTGAAAAGGGCGATATCGTAATTGTAGACTTTGGCGCGTGTTTTAATGGTTTGAATTCTGATATAACCCGTGTTTTTTGCGTTAATAAACTAGATCCAAGACACAAGAAAGCTTATGATGTAATTTTATCAGCTCAGAATCAAGCCATTGAGGCTAGTAGACCGGGTATGCTGAGCAGTGATTTGGATGGTGTTGCACGCGGGATTATTAAAAAGTATGGTTTCAGCAGTTATTTTACTCATACTCTTGGACATGGTGTTGGCTATGACGTTCACGAAGAACCTAAAATAAGTAAAAACAGTTCTTATATTCTTGAAAGTGGAAATGTATTTACCATAGAACCAGGAGTATATTTTCCGGGGGATTTTGGTGTAAGAGTTGAAGACACCATTCTTTTGACGGAAAACGGACATCAGAATTTCTGTTCACTCACAAAAGAGATAATAAAACTCTAGTTCGTTTGTCTCTTAAAATCAAAAATCCTAAAAAGCACTGAGGAGGGAAAAAAATGCCTGTAAATCAACATAATACATTTGGAGAAATAAGTATTTCTGAGGCTGTTTTAAAAGATATTACATTAAAGACGGTTGAAACTTTTCTAAAAGTGGAAAAAATCTATACAGATAAAGTCAAAAAGGATCTTCCCAAAAATATCCGCATTACAGCAGACGAAAATGGAAGTGCCTCTATATGGCTTAAAGTAACAGGAAAATACGGTGAAAACTTAATTGATTTTACAAAAAAATTACAGCTACTCGTTAAAGAAGAAGTGGAAAAAATGTCCGAGATAAATGTTGCGACGATTGATATAACTATTGAAGAACTTGAGTATCCGGAATCTGACGATAATGAGGAGCATGAGCTTGAAGAAGCTCTGGAAGAACACAATGGCGATAATGGAGAAGAACAATTTAACAAACAATAATTTAAGAAAGCGAGTGTAAGAATGGAAACCCCTTTGAGGATTCTTAGAGAATGTGTTGTAGAAAGTACCTTTCAGATTAATTTTTCAGATGTGCCGCAGGATATGCTTATTGTTTCTTTGGAAGACATTATGAAATTTAAAAAACTTCCCAAGAAATATCATTCTATGGCATATGAGTATGTTGTAGGAATTAACCAGAACAGACAGCTAATTGACAATCTTATAGAAAAACATCTTGAAAACTGGACTTTTTCAAGGCTTGGCAATATAGAAAAATGTATTTTACGCATGTCAGTGTTTGAAATTCTTAAAAAACCTGAAATACCTTTAAAAGTAATCTTTGACGAATCTATCGAAATATCAAAAAAATACTGTGATGATGAATCTTCTAAATTTGTAAACGGAGTATTGGACAGAATTTCGAGAGATTCTGATATAACAAGCCATAAGGCCAGTGATTGAAATGCACGAGCAACCGTTATACAAACTTTTGAAACAGATGGATTACGATCAATTGGATGAACTTGCACAAGAAATACGTGAGTATATAAAAAAAGTGGTATTTTCAAACAATGGTCATCTGGCATCAAATTTCGGAGTTGTAGAGCTTACCCTGTCATTGTACAGGGTTTTTGATCCTTCACAGGATGTAGTTATATGGGATACAAGTCATCAGTCATATGTTCACAAACTGCTTACAGGTAGATGGAACTCTTTCAGTACTTTACGTTCCCTAAATGGCATAAGTGGATTTACAAGTATAAAAGAATCTAATTATGACCGTTTTGGAGCAGGACATGCGGGTACATCCATATCTGCTGCGTTGGGCTACTCTCTTGCAGATTCCTACAAAAATAACAACCGTTCTATAATTGCAGTAATTGGTGACGGTTCAATAAACTGTGGGATGGCTCTTGAATCACTAAATCAACTAAAGTATCAGAATGCAAATATAAAGATAATTCTAAATAATAACGACATGTCTATCTCCAATAACGTAGGAGCACTCGCAGGCATTTTTTCGCGTTTAAGAACCAAACGTGAATACTATCAGTTTAAACAGTTTGTAAAGGATACTTTAAGTGAATCTCCTTTTGGTCAAGACCTTGAAGCTGTTCTCAAAAAAATCAAGGATTCCATAAAGTATAGTGTTTACAGAAGTCCTGTGGGATACTTTGAAGATATGGGTATCAAATACTTCGGACCAGTTGATGGTCATAATATAAGTGAGCTGGATGTAGCTTTTTCTCTTCTTAAAGAGTACAACGACAGTCCCGCGATACTCCACGTAATAACCAAAAAAGGAAAAGGACTTGAAGAAGCCGAGAAAAACCCAACTAAGTTTCATGGTGTCTCAAAACCTTCGGAAAACAAAAATCCCTCTTACAGCACTATAGTAGGTAAGGTCCTGGCTTACCTCAAAGGATATGACTTCGTAGCTTTTACTGCTGCTATGTCTGACGGCACGGGACTTGAAGAGTTAAAAAAAGTTGCTCCCGGAAAAGTTATAGACATGGGTATAACTGAACCAAGTATAGTCACTACCGCTGCGGCATTTTCTCTCAATGGCATACTGCCTGTAGTGGCTATATACTCGACTTTTATGCAACGAGCATTTGATTCCATAATACATGATGTAGCTTTACAAAACGCTCCTGTTCTTTTCCTGCTTGACAGAGCGGGTCTGGTTGGAGAAGAC
The DNA here is from genome assembly GCA_937871925.1 of uncultured Petrotoga sp. Lineage (GTDB taxonomy): Bacteria > Thermotogota > Thermotogae > Petrotogales > Petrotogaceae > UBA5851. The sequence continues at coordinate 6,460 of CALMRR010000066.1, read as the reverse complement.
GGACCAACCCACCATGGAGCTTTTGATATTTCATTTCTCAGACTTATACCGGATATCCGGATATTAACTCCTATAGATGGTCAGGATCTTGCAGATATGTTATATACAGCGATTGTAAAAGGAATAAAAGAACCTACATTCATACGATATCCAAAAGAATATGAAAACAATACTATCCAGAATATTATTGATAGTGTAAAGATTGTCGATGAAGAATGGATCTACATTAAAAAAAGCACTTCCAAAGACTATATTCTCGGAGTAGGAACTATATGCAAAACACTCAAAGAATGTGTAAAAGACTACGATATAAACGTTATCGCAGTACGGAGTGTAAAACCTCTTGATACTGCAGTTATGCAGGAACTATCTGAAAAAGCTGAAAACATACTTGTTTTTGAAGAGGGTTCTTTAAAGGGCGGTTTCAATGAAGAAATATTTAAAGTATGCAGAAAGACTGTCCTGCCTTTCGGAATCAAAGATTCTTTCATCCCAGCCGGTTCTCGCCAGGAGCTTTTGAATATGTGCGGGCTGGATCATCAGAAAATAAAAGAAGTAATTGAGGCTTTTATACGGTCAAAGGAGATGGATATTGTATGAAAAAACTTATTTTGTTTTCTTTACTGTCATTTATTATCTTTATATCGGTATTTTCTTCCGATATACTTATAAATACAAGCTATTCATTTACGCTTGATGCAACTGTCCAAACTTCTTCCGGAATACCTAGTGCTTATGATAAAAGTCAGAAGCTCAACTATACAGGTATAAGGATAAGCTATCTTATTCCTACAGAGGACAGCAAAGAAATTCTTTATGGTCCGTACATTGGATTTTTTTACAATCTATTTGATAAACAAACAGGATCGTATCCCCAGCTTAATACAGATGTAAAAGATATTTCCTACTCCATGGGCCTGAATGTCGTTTATACTTCAAAACTTTTTCAAAACATAAATTTCGACGTATGCGCTTATGGGGGAGTTCATACTGATGACAATTTTAAGACATACTCCACCGAGATACTTATGAGCGGAGGCTTTAACTGGGAGTTCCTTTTTATAAATGCCGGATACGATATACGATACTACTACGTAAATAAAAACAATACCATAGCTGTTAATTCTATTCCTATAACCTTGGGGGTGAATTTTAAATTTTGAGTGATTTCAGAACAGATCTTGAAATAGAAAGATTATTCGAATTGATTTCAAATTTTTGTGTTACTCCATACGGAAAAGATTATTTTTATAAACATATAGTCCCTATAAAAGATTATAGTTTGTTAAAACGCGAAACAATCATTTCGCAGGATATTTTCGATATTTACAAATCCGGAAAGGAGTTTGAACTTTATGGTCTGACTGATATACGGGAGATTCTGAACAAGTTAAAACACGGCTCTTTTCTCGAACCCATTGAGTTCAGAAAAATTGCTGATTTTCTTAATCATCTTAATACTGCCTTTCCAAAAAATGAAGAATTTTACACAGAAAGACTTCTCAGCATACTTCAAAGTATAGTTTTACACAAAGAATACGTTGATAAAGTTTATAATACTGTTTCACAGGAAGGCGAAATTATGGATTCTGCTTCGACAGAACTTTCGCGTATAAGAAAGGAACTAAGCAAGACGCGAGTACTTGTAAGTTCAAATATAAACTCTCTGTCACAAAAGTACGCCAAATACCTTGCAATAGATAAGCCTGTTATACGCAATTCAAGACTTTGCTTAGTAGTTAGAGGCGAGTTCAGGGGCAGCGTGCCTGGAATGCTTGTTGGAAAATCAGATTCTGGCTTCTCGTTGTATATAGAGCCTGAAGCAACTGTTGAACTGAATGAACGTATAATCATGCTTTCCGATGAAGAAAAAGCCGAAGTATACCGTATCCTTTCAGATCTTAACTTTACTACAAACAAAATTTTAAACTCCCTTGAAAAAAATATCGAAGTTGTATCGTATTTAGATTGTTTAATAGGAAAAGCACGTTACTGTATAGCTTACAAAGCAGATTTTTTTATGCCCGTTTCTCAAACTTCAACTATCTCTTTTACTGATCTTAAGCATCCGTTGCTTGATCAAAAAAGTGCCGTCCCGCTTTCCTTTGTACTTCAGAACCGTGGCATAATAATTACAGGTCCTAATACCGGTGGCAAAACCGTAGCTATAAAATCTATCGGAATAGCTTTTTTTCTTACTCACAGCGCTCTGCCTGTAACCGCTGTCGGATGTACTATCCCTTTTGTAGAAAAAATACTTACCGATATAGGCGATGAGCAAAGCATTGCACAAAACTTGAGTACATTTTCAGGACACCTTAAAAATCAAAAAGATATTATATCTCAAGCAGACGGAAAAAGCATAGTAATTATTGATGAGCTTGGAACCGGCACTGATCCTATTGAAGGAGCAGCTTTAGGCAATGCTCTTATAAAAGACTTATTAGATAAAGGCGCTATGATATTTATTACCTCTCATCTTTCTGAAATAAAAACATTTTCTCTTAAGGAACCACGCCTTTCAACAGCATCAATGTCATTCGATATTGAGACTCTAAAGCCAACTTACCATTTTATGATAGGAGTTCCAGGTGCATCACATGCAATAGAAATAGCACAGAAAATGGGATTTGATGAGAGTATCATAACTCAGGCAAAAGAAAATATAGATAGAGAGTACATAAAACACGAAGAACTTTTTTCCAAACTAAGTACTGTATACGAAAATGTTACAGCAGAAAAAGAAGATCTCAAAAGAGAGCGTGTTGAAATAGATCGGCTTAAATATCAGTATCTTGAACAACTTGAATACTTAAAGAAAAAGGAACTCGAAAAAGCCGATAAAGAAATCTATAATCTTAAACTTAAGATCAGGAGTATTAAGTCTGAAATTGAATCCCTTATAAGTATGGCAAGACAGGATATGAGCAGAAATAACTTTTCTTCCATAAAAGAGTATCAAAAAGAACTCTCGCGTATAGAAACCGAAATAGAAAATCTTGAACCGCGGGAAGAACCTTCGGAAATGATTCTAGACTTAAAAGCAGGAATGACTGTGATCCTTCCGGGAAAAGAAGAGGGAATAATAGAACAGATAAAAAACAATAAAGCGGTTATCAAGCTTGTTAATTCTCCTGTCAAGCTCACATATGACATTACTCAGATTAGACCCTCCAAAAAAGAAAAAATTGAATCCCAAAAAGATCTGTCTTTTCAGGCCACCCCTTCAGCCAAACAGTTCTTTAAAGAGCTTGATATTCGTGGTCATACAGTTGATGAAGCTATACCGGAGATAGAACAGTATATATCAGAACTGATAATGTATGAAAAGCAGTTTGGCTATATTATTCATGGAAAAGGAACAGGAAAGCTTTCACAAGGAGTATGGAAGTATCTCAGAGCCTGTAGGAAAATCAAAGGCTTCAGACTTGGAAAAACAGGCGAGGGCGGAAGCGGAGTAACGGTAGTGGAGGTGTAGCTTAATGATATTTGCTCTGGATGTAGGAACAAGAACTTTAAAAGCCGTTCTGGCAGATATTGATGAAGATGAGAACATTATAATTCACCACTGTGCCATGAGAGAGCATGAAAATCGTGCTATGATTGACGGTCAGATTCACGATATTCATAAGGTTGCCAAAGGAGTCAATAAAGTAGTCACTCAGCTTAAAGAACTTTCAGGGGAAAAAATCGATACCGTTGCAGTAGCTCTCGCCGGAAGATTTCTTATAACGTCCACCGGAGAGTCTTTTATGGATATTTCTTCTATAAAGTATATCCAGGAAGATATTATTAGAAAATTAGAACTTGATGCTGTCAAAACGGCCACTGAAAATCTTGATAACTTCTCGGCAGGTATGTATTGTGTTGGCTATTCAGTTCTTTACTACAAGCTCAACGATGAGTGGATAAAGAAACTTGACGGTCAGCGCGGCGAAAAAGCCAGCGTAAAAGTAATTGCCGCATTTCTTCCCAAAAACGTAGTTCAGGCCATGATGACAGTTTTAGAGATAAATAATCTGACTCCGGTACACATAACACTTGAACCTATAGCTGCTATGAACTTAATAGTTCCTCCCGATCTTCGAAACCTTAACATAGTAATGGTTGATGTTGGAGCAGGAACAAGCGATATAGCAATTTCTTCAGATGGTACCATCATAGGTTACGGCATGGTTCCCCTTGCCGGTGATGAGATTACTGAAGCAATAACCAAAGCACTTTTGGTTGATTTTGCAACTGCAGAAAATATCAAAAGAAATCTTTCAGTCCGACAGGAATTTGTATATAAAGATATACTTGATTTCGAGCAGAAAATCACTGCTCAAGATATAAGAAATATAATTGCTCCTGTATTGGATGAAATTACCCAAAAAATATCTGAAAAAATCCTAGAGCTTAATGGAAAACCACCGATAGCCGTTATGATCGTAGGAGGTGGCGGAAAGGTTGATGGTTTCAAGGAAAAACTGGCCGAGAAGCTTTCACTTATGCCAAACAGAGTAGCTTTGAAAGAAGCTTCATCCTTAAATACTCTTGTTTTTGAAAATGAAAAGCTTGACGGAAGTGAGTTTATCACTCCAATAGGAATAGCTAATGTTGCGCTTAGAAAGGAAGGAAATGTTTTCAATACTGTTAATGTAAATGGAAAAACCGTAAATATGATGATGATTGGAAATGATCTCACCGTTATGCAAGTTCTTCTACAAGCAGGGTATACTGTGAATCAACTTGTGGGAAAACCTTCTCCTGCGATATCTGTGGAAGTCGATAAAAAACTGGTGATAAAAAAAGGGAATATGGGAAAAGAAGCTCCAATAAGAATCAATGGAATGCCGGCTACTCTAAAATCTTTTGTAAAGCCTTCTGATTCAATAGAAATAGGAGAACCTCAGGCAGGTCCAGAACTCATACTCAAAGTACGAGATATAATAACTCCTGGCGAATACTATATTAACGGTGAGAAAAAATTTTTTACCCCTCAGGTTTTCAGAAACGGACAAAAACTTGTAGCCGATACTATTATAAACGATACTGACGTCATTTCAACCCAAAACCCTTCTTTAAAAGAGTTAATAGGAGAGTTCCAGAAAAATGTAGTATTTACAATTAACGCAGTTCCTTATGAAGTACCGGCTGGTCTTGCTGTAAGCAAAAATGGTGAAATACTTTCAGACACTTATATTATAAATAACAATGACAGGTTGGAAGTACATCCGGTTAACCTTCCTTCAATAGGAGAGTTTGCTTGTATAGAATTAAAAAAAAGGAAAGTGGTCTTTAACGATCAGACTATAGAGATGCCCTGTGAAGAAATCATCGTAAAAAATTCAGGCAAAATAATAGATCTGCAAACAACTGTAAGTGAAGGCTCAAACTATCTCTTAGAAGTCGTCCCGAGAGATCCGACTCTTCTGGATATACTTGCATTTCTTTCAATCGAGACACAAAAAATCCATTCCTTTGAATTTTTTATTAATGGAAGCAAAGCAGAAAGTTTTATTCAGCCACTTTCTGAAAATTCTGTTGTAAGGTTCAGCTATTCATGATTGCAGGAATAGGTACCGATATAGTAAGGATTCAAAGGCTTACAGATCCATTAATAAAAAAAATACTTTCTGAAAGTGAGTTTAAGATTTATCTTTCTTTTTCCTCTGAAAAAAGAAAGAAAGAGTTTGCTGCAGGGCGTTTTGCCGCTAAAGAAGCTTTGATTAAAGCGAGTGGTTCTTTTATTCCTTTTGATCAGATCGAAGTTCTTACTCTTCCAAACGGTAAGCCATTTTTCTCGAAATCAACTTATGATTATCTTTTTTCTGCACTTGGCGACATTAAGCTTCATATTTCCATTTCACACGAGGAAGAATACGCTACAGCCTTTGTACTTATAGAAAGGAGTGTGCCTGAAGAAAATTTATGATTCCCTCAAATATAGTAAATGAATATGAACAATTGAAAAATGAAGTACTTAAACACAATTATAGATACTTTGTCTTGTCCGATCCTGTTATTTCAGATGAAGAATACGACAAACTTTTCAAAAGATTGGTTGAGATTGAGACTCTTTATCCGCAGATAAAATCTCCTGATTCTCCTTCTTTCAGAGTGGGTTCAGCTGCAGTATCTGGCTTTGCAAAGGTTCCTCATTCAATGCCGATGCTTTCACTTGACAACACATATAATGACGACGATATAAAAGCTTTTAACGACAGAGTATTGAAAGGTCTTGACGGTCAAGCTCCGGAGTACCTGTGCGAACTGAAAATCGATGGAGTCTCAATATCTCTTAGTTACAAAAAAGGAGTACTAGTCCAAGCACTTACTAGGGGAGATGGAATTACCGGTGAAGATGTCACAATGAATATTAAAACTTTGCATTCGATACCTCTTAAGTTAAATACGGATGTAGATCTTCAGATTCGTGGTGAAGTCTATATGCCTAATAAAGAGTTTGAAAGGATAA
>CALMRR010000065.1 GCA_937871925.1 uncultured Petrotoga sp. | reverse complement strand
GATAATATTTTTCCTTCCAGACTAGCTACAACTTCATTTTGAATAAACTTTCTTTTTTTGCTTACTTTCTTTATCCAGTACTTTAGACTGTGGATTTTTTTTTCAGCGTGGATTTTTTCAAGAAAAAAATCATACAGGTCTTCACCTGTTTTTTTGTCATCGAAAGTAACAGCAAGCGTATCCACAAGAGATATATAGTCCTTAAGCAGCATTTCGCTCAATACTGCTGCAGAAAGTCCAAAATCAAAAAGATTTCCCAGTTTCTTTTTTACCGAATGGTCTTCGTTATTTATACATATTAAAAAAAAACTCTCAGGTAAAGATAATATAATACCACCTCCTGAATCCATTATAATGATACTATGCTTTGAGCATAGTTTTCAATCTTCTTAATATTTCTTAATAAAAAAGACAGTGTTTATAATATGTTATAATTGAATAAACTAAATAGGCTTTGAACTAAAGATACCGGGAGGTGAAGTATGCTTGAAAATATACGTCTCCAAGTGGAGAAAAAAGATAAACAGATCAAGGCTTTGTATGAAAAAGAAAGTTTGAGACTTTCAGAACTTCAGAGAAAGATAAAAGAACAGAATATACCTGTCATGATAATTTTTGAAGGATGGGGAGCTGCAGGAAAAGGCACTTTGATAAACGAGCTTATAAGAACGCTTGATCCAAGAGGATTTAATGTTTTTACAACACATCTTCCGCAAGGCGAGGATAGATACTGGCCTTTTTTGTACAGGTTCTGGATAAGAACACCAGCGGCAGGCAGAATAAATATTTTTGATCACAGCTGGTATGATGAGCTGTTTGAAGCCTGTACCAAAGAAAACAAGATAAGCCGGAAGGTTTTGAGAATGATAGATGATGTAAATGTCTTCGAAGAACAGCTTTATGAAAACGGGGAGCTTATAATCAAGTTTTTTTTACACATAAGCCGTGATGAACAGAAGAAAAGAATAAAATCACTTTTGCATAGCCAAAGTGAAAAATGGAAGGTGGAAGACAGAGACCTAAGGCAAAATCAAGATTATGAAAGATATATGAAAGGTTTTGAAAGAATAATGGAAAAAACAGATACCAAAAGCAGATGGAATGTAATCTCTTCACAAGATAAAAAGTCGGCGGCGTTTCAAATAGTAAAAACTGTTGCTTCGGAGCTTGAACAGGCTGTTTTGGGCAGAGAAGCCGCTGCTAAGATGAAAAAAAACATAGTTATCAACTCTGAGACTATAACTTCTGCCATTCTTGACAGTACGGACCACACATTGAGCATATCCGAAAAGGAGTATAAAAAAGAGTTGAAGGATCTTCAGATGGAACTGCGGGAGATTCAAAACAAAATGTATCTCAAACGCATTCCTCTTGTAATAGTTTTTGAAGGCTGGGATGCAGCGGGTAAAGGAGGCAATATAAAACGTATAACCCAGGAACTTGACCCCAGAGGTTATGAAGTAATTCCTGTGGGTGCTCCGAATGATGCTGAGAGGGAGCATTATTACCTTTGGAGATTTTGGATAAAAGTCCCTAAAGCCGGTCATATAGCTATTTTTGACAGATCATGGTATGGCAGGGTTCTGGTTGAAAGAGTTGAAGGTTTTTGTTCGAAAAATGAATATAAAAGAGCATATAAAGAGATCAATGACTTTGAAAGTCAGCTTATAAACTATGGAGCAGCGGTTGTTAAGTTTTGGCTTGATATAAGCAAAGAAGAACAGCTAAAAAGGTTTAATGAAAGACAGAAAGATCCTGGAAAAAACTGGAAGATTACCGAAGAAGACTGGAGAAACAGGGAAAAATGGGATCTTTATAAGCCTGCGGTTGAAGAGATGCTTTTAAGAACAAGTACTTCATATGCGCCATGGACGGTTGTCGAAGCGGATGATAAGTACTATGCGCGAATTAAGACTTTAAAGACAATAGTGCAGACAATGAAGAAAAAGTTGTAAAAACTTTCCAAACATTTATATCAAAAGTGCTTACACTTTTCTATCATAGAGGATGGATCGTCTTTTAAAAGGGCCACAGCTAAAGGGATTATATAACTTAAAAATCCGATTGAAAATATTATTATAATACCCAAAAAATCAGTATAAAAGATGAAACGCTCACTGAAAATAATACTTGAAAGTATACTCCAGCCTATACTTGCAGATAATGAACCGCCTAAGCAAAACAATATCATAAAGAAAGATATTTCCAAGGAGATATTCTTTAAAATCTTGACAGAAGACACTCCCAGAAGGCGAATAACTGAAAGCTCTCCAAACCTTATCCGGCAAATATTTACAGAAGAAAAAAGTATAAAAGAAAATAAAATAAAAAAAAGGACTGCCAACAACAGAAATTTTATAAGATTCAAAAAGTAAACGGTACAAGCTGTTTGGCCGGCAAGAAAATCATAATCCACTATCTGCTCAAAGTCTTCTGAAAGATCGATGCCTGATTTTTTCAGTTTTTTGTAGTCATCAACCATTATTATTACTCCGGATATAGGATTATCCATTACCGAAAAAAGTTTTAAATTTTCTATTGTCCTCAGCTTGTTGCGTGTAGCAGCATCATTTGCATGGAATATGTATTTTTTCTGTGTTCCCAGGAGGATCTTTTCTTCCTGGGTCTGATACTCCGCTGCAAGCCACAGAATATCGTATTTACTCATTATCTGGGCTATTTTACGTTCAGTGCTTAGACTTTTGGGCTTAAGAAGTGTAATATGTTTGAACTCACTTATCTTTTGTATAGACTGCATTTCGACAGTGGCGGTAATATTTGCAAGTAAGGTTGTCAAAACGGCTGCCAGAAAAACACTAAAAAGCACCGGATAGTTTATGCCGGTACGTAAGGTAAAAGCAAATATTCTTTTTGAAAGTCTTCCCAAATGAAACTCTTTCTCTGTTTTAGCAGAAGAAAGAGTTTCATCAAGTATCTTAATAGGAGTGTTTTTATGCAAAATGAAAACTCCATATAAAAAGGAAAGCAAAGTTGAGATAAGAAGAATGCCTGCTGCAGACAGTAGAGCATGAAAGTACAAATCAGCTTTCATACCTTGAGGTTCAAACAAATATTTTTTCAGCAGTTCCATAACTGTTAATCCGTTAAGTGCTCCGGCAATAAAACCAATCATAGCTGGAATAAAGAGTTGTGCAAAAATTATAAAATAAGCCGAAAGATTGCGTACTCCCAAAACTTTTTGAAATGCAAAGTTTTTTCTGGTTTGCCTGAAAAGCTCTTTATTGCAGACCATACTGGCAATAGTTGTAGCCGTACAGATAAGAATGAAAACCCAAACACTCTCCGTTATATCCCCAGACACAACGCTTTTAGAAGCACCAACAACGTAAGTATTAAGTATTACAGGAATAGAGCCTATAAGAATTGCTCCTGTAACAGATATGAACATAATAAGAATATTCTGAACAAAAACTGAAAAATTCTGTCTGAAAAACTTCAGTATATTTTTAACCATTAAGAGCCCCAGTACAAGTCAGAGGGGTGTTCAGATAGATTTTATTATCAAAAAAACTTTCAGTTTGACAATCCCCTGCAGTCATGATAACCGAACAGCCTGATCCTGCACAGTAATCAAGCAGGAGATTCATCAACTGTATTTGGCTTTTACAATCAAGCTCTGCCATGGGTTCATCAGCAAAAAGTATTTTCGGAGAGTTAACTAAAGCTCTTGCAATAGCTGCACGATGTTTTTGTGCAGAGGAAAGCTGATACGGAAAAGCATCCATAATCTCCGCTATTCCAAGTATTTCACAGAAATTTTCAAAACGTCTTTTACTTTCGCTCTCTCTTTTAACGGCTGCAATCATAATGTTTTCACGTATAGAAAGATAGTTTATCAGAAAATGTTCACGGAATATGAAACCGAACTCCTTATGTCGTAGCTCTTCAAGCTTTTTTTTTGTCAATAGGTTTAGTTCAATGTTGTTGAAAAAAATCTTTCCTGCATCAGGTTTTTTCAATCCGGACATAAGGTAGACAAGGGAGGACTTTCCGCTTTTTGAGCTACCGCATATACAAAGATTTTCTCCATCTTGCAATGAAATGGAGAAGTCTTCAAGTATAGTTTTTTTTATTTTTTTTACCTTGTATGAAAAAGATACATTTTCAATCCTAAGCAAACGTATCTCTCCTTTTTCCGGTAAGCAGGTGCAGTATACCAATGATGATTATACTAAAAAATGACCTAGTTCTTTTAATGAACTAAGTCATGAGGTTGCATTACTTATGTAATTATTTTTCTTTAAAAAGTCTTTCTACAAAAAAACCAAACATAAAACCAAGCATGACAAATATATAGACGGTCCAGCTACTTGTAAAAGCAGAGATATCGTTTTTAAAAATATTTATACTTCCTGCCATCATTACTCCAAGAAGAACAGAGATTACCTTTTCTTTATTTTTTTTCATAAGAAAGTTAAGAAGCTTTACGATTATTATAAGACCTAGCAGGATTCCTAAGCCCATTGGGACAAGAACAGAAAAATCAAAATCAGAGATAGCTTTTATAGCGTTTCTGTATACTCCCAAAATTATAAGCACGGAAGAACCATCTATTCCTGCCGGCATTGACATCGCACAGGCTCCAAGCATTCCGCTTAAAATGAGATACAGCCATGATTGATTTTCACTTTGAAAAGAACTGTCCGGACGTGGTATTACAAATAAGAAAAGACATACGGCTATGATGAATCCTGTCATAAAAAGTGGTAACCTATCTTTTTTCAGTACCTTCTGTTCACTTCCCATATGGAAGAGCCCTCCCAGTATAAGACCGAGGAAAGTACCAACAGTGTACCCTGGAAACTTTTCGTATGCGAGTTTCAAAAGATTCGAAAAAGAAAATATTCCAATGATCATTCCTATTGCGACAGGAATAAGGAGCATGGTTGATTTTCTGTCAAACTTGAAAGACATGAAGTTTGAAGCTGCATAAAGAATATCGTAGTATCTGCCAGAAACGGCAGCAATCATTCCGCCGCCTATTCCCGGAACAATATTTGCAATTCCTATAAGTACTCCAAGTAGTAAGGTCTGAAGCATCAGTCACCTCATGAAATGAAGACGAGGGTGACTACAGAAATAATGACGCAGTATATTCCAAAAATCTTTAAATGACCTTTCATTACAAGTTTTTTTACAAGGAAAAGCGCAACAAGACCGGCAACAAAAGCTGCCAATGCTCCGAAAATCTGAGCCGATGTAATTGAGATCTTTGAAAGCTCTAAAATTCCAGCTCCAAAAGTAACCGGAAGGCTCATAAGAAAAGAGTATCTTACGGCATCCTCACGTTTTATTCCAAGGAACAAAGCGGCAAAAAGCGTAGAACCGCTTCTTGAAATTCCCGGCAGTATCGCTATGGCCTGAAAAATACCTATCATAAGAGCATCTGTCCAGGTTATTTTATCTAAACTTTTTTTGTTGGTTTTGAAAAAGTCGGAAAAAAACATGAAAAGCGCTGTTACAAGAAAGAGACCGCCCACAAGCTTTACTGAAGAAAAAGCTTCATTTATAAAATCTTCGAGGAAAAATCCTGTGAGTACGGCTGGGATGGTTGAAAGTAAAAGCTTGCCTATGAGAGGAAGCACACGTTTGTCGAGTGTAAAAAGTCCTTTTAAAAGATAAACCACATCGCTGAAAACAAAAAACAGCACAGATAAAAAAGTTGCAAGATGGAGTACGGCAAAAAAAGAAACATTCTGACTGGCATTGAGAATAGTTGAAAAGACAACCAGATGACCGGAGCTTGAAATAGGCAGAAATTCGGCAAAACCCTGGACTACGCCTAAAATAAGTTCATTCAAAGTTTTTCACCCCTTGTTGAATAATGTCTGTAAAAAAGAAACATAATCATATAAGTATACAGCAAAAAAATTAATAAGCATTTTCAGACTTTTAAAAAATACGTTTTTGCATTATTGCTTCTATATCCTCTATTGTTCGGGGAGTTTGTTCAGAAAGATTGATACAGCCGTCATCTGTGACAAGACAGTTATCCTCAAGTCTGAAGCCTATGCCCCATTCTTCACAGTATATTCCTACATCGACACAGAAAACCATTCCCGGTTCAATTAACTGGGGATAGATAACCCAGTCATGAACATCATAGCCCACATGATGTGATCCTCCGTGCCACATGTAGGTTCCTATGTCTTCAAAACGTGCGCATAATTTTATATCTCTAAGCTGTTCAAAAGTATATTTTTTAATGGTTTCATCCACCGATTTCATAGGCATGCCAGGCTTTATGATACTGAACATATGCTGTGAAGTATTGTATGCACAGGTATACAAAAGCTTCTGCTTTTCGGAAAATCGTCCGTTGCATGGCCATCCCCTGGAGACATCGTTGCATTCATTGTCCCAGCAGGCCCCCACATCGTTGAGGACCATATCGCCGTCACTGCAAAGACCTAAGTAATCATAATAGTGAATAAAAAAATTGTTTTTACCGCTTGATATTATACTGGGAAAAGCCGGTGAAAGAACTCCGTTTTGCGCCAGTGCGTAGTCAAACTCCGCTTTAAGCTGATATTCGTACAGTCCGGGCCTAGAAGCTTTCATCATGGCAATAATACCCTGACGAGTTATTTTTTGTGCAGTTTTCATTGCCTGTATTTCGCAGTCCTTTTTTATGGTACGCTGTGATTTTATGAGAGATGAAAGATTCTTGAGCTTTATGTATGGATAAAGCTTTTTGAGCAGTTCGGCCAGTTCGTAGGCTCTGCTGTCAGGTTCGGTTTTTGAAAGCTTGTCAAAGTCCATGTATATGTTTTCACACTTTTCGGTTTGAACCGATTTAAAAAAAACAGATTCAAAATCGTTGACAGATCTTATGTCTGCAATTGCAGAAGCATTTTCCGCCTGTTCAGGGGTGAGTCTGCTTCCTGTCCATCTTTCCGCCATTTTATCCTTCGGAAGAATAAAAAGAGTTTCATGAACTGTTCCGTTTTCTGCAACAGCCATGAAAATCGAGTCCGGTTTTTGTATGCCGGTCATGTACACAAAGTTGCGGTTGGCAAAGAAAGGATAGTACTCATCGGCGGTTTTCCTTGGAGCAGTGCCGCTGAAAAGAAGAACAACAGAGTTTTTTTCGATGTTGCGGTACAAAGTTTCTCTGTTTTGCCTATGAAAAGTTTTATCCATTTTAAGATCACTTCCCATATGAAAGATTTTATTTACATCTCAATAATAGCACCGCACAGATATAATTTCAACCTCAAGCCATGTATGGTGAAATATAAAAATTCCCGTACTTTTTAAAGTACGGGAATGATTTTTGGAGCGGAAGACGGGATTCGAACCCGCGACCCCCTGCTTGGCAAGCAGGTGCTCTACCGCTGAGCTACATCCGCATTTTTATGGTGCGCGAGGTGGGACTTGAACCCACACGGGCTTATAAGGTCCACTGGATTCTAAGTCCAGCGCGTCTGCCAATTCCGCCACTCACGCCGACTTGCTTCAAAAAACAAAATGTTGCAAAACCGATTGAACGTGTTTGCAACAAAAAATAGTGACCCGCCTGGGATTCGGACCCAGGGCCCTTTGATTAAAAGTCAAATGCTCTACCAGCTGAGCTAGCAGGTCACTGCTACATAACTGAAAAATATTATACCTCATGTGTGGAAAATAGTCAAGTTAAAGTTTATATACGGAAATCTTAACAGTTTTTCACTCAGGTGTTTCACTTATTCCGCCTTTAAGATCAGTGCTGAAAACAGCGGGAGTTTTTACTCCGTTTTTTACAGTTGTTCCCACTATCAGCAGGGTGTTCTCCTGTGTCGGGATGATATCGGATAACCACGTTTTTTCACCGACATCATATACACGTTCATAGTAAAGCGAACCATCGGAGTTGATTATTTTTAGAAATCCACAGAGCTTTCCGTCATCCGTTGATATGTTTCCTACGCAGTAAGCGCGATTATTTTGAAATATTATGCTGTTCAGGCCGGACTGTTTATCTATGGCTTTTATATCCAGAAAGGTTTCTTTAAGCCTATCTGTATCATCTTTGGGAAAAGGAATTTTCAGTATAAGACTTTTTTGTATATAAGAGGAGGCATCGGTTCTCAAGCCGCATATAAAAAGATTTTCTTCTTTATCCGATACAGCGGATAAAGGGGTTTCATCATGGTGATCAATGATAAGTGCACCGTCAAACTTTTTGATGCCGTGTATATCATATTGAAGTATAAAGATATTAAAATCCTTGAGAGGATTTGAATTAGAGGAGCCTATGGCAAAAAACCCATCGGCAAGCGAAACAATTGAAGATATGTATTCGTTATCTCCTCTGGTGTAGGTATCTGTCCATATGGTATCGCCGTTTAGACTAAATTCGGCTGTAAGAGCCTGTTTTGACTGCGCAGTCATGGAGTATCCACCGGCCAGGTAGCCCTGCGAGACTGGTCTGAGAGTACTGAACTCACCCTTGATACTCAAAAAATTAGACCATCTGAGCTGTCCGTCGGTTGCACCGTATGCGCCAAGATATGGAAATCCTTCTTTTGATCCTGCCAGAATGAATAAACCATCTCTGTACTTTATATCATTGATCTGAGCTGAAGATTTTTCAGCTGCGAAGGAATAAAGCACGGTTCCCTTGCTGTCAATAGTGTATATCCTGTATCCGTCATATGACTTCATGAGCACGCCGTAGGAGTTCTTTTCTGAGGCACATATTTTCAGAAACTCTCCTGTGCTGGCATCAAAAAATTTAATGAAGGTGCTGCCAAGGAGTTTTTCAGTCTTTTCTCCTGATGAAATGT
Source organism: uncultured Petrotoga sp. (assembly GCA_937871925.1). Taxonomy (GTDB): domain Bacteria; phylum Thermotogota; class Thermotogae; order Petrotogales; family Petrotogaceae; genus UBA5851. The sequence goes on along the minus strand of CALMRR010000065.1, from coordinate 12,033 downwards.
ACTCTATAAACTCTTGGGATGAGCTTTGAGGAGTAAGATTTTCAATGGGGTCATTTTTGTAAAGAAAAGCAACTGAAAGAATAAAGATCAGTGAAAAAAAGGCCAGCAGTCCATAAAGGGTTATGAGGGTTTTATCTGCTTTCAAATGAACTCCTCCTTATTTCTTAAACCGTATGTTATAGGAGTTAGGATCATTCCAGCTGAATTCAAATTTGAGTTTGATGTTATACTTGTCTTCAAGGCAGCTTTTAATTTCAGGTGTTATATATCCGGAAAGATTATGATATACATTTAGCATTACTTCTGTTATATTATCATCTTTAAACAGCCTCATTGAGTCATTAATATCCTTTATCATCCTGTCAAATACGACCCTTGGCGAGGCAACTCTTCCTGTGGCGTGGCATACAGGACAGGGAGAGAACATATACGATTCAATTGATGAAGAAGTTCTTTTCCTTGTAAGTTCAAGCAGTCCCAGACTCGTAAAGCCCACAATCGACACTTTTGCTTTATCTCTGTATGTTTCCTGTTCCAAAAAGATTTTGACTGCATCCTGATGTTGCTTATCCATCATATCTATGAAATCGATTATTATTATTCCGGATATATTCCTTAGCCGTAGCTGCCTGGCAATTTCTTTTGCAGCCGAAAGATTGGTTTTAAATGAGGTCTCTTCAATGTTTTTTTCCTGGACGTTGCTTGCGGAATCAACATCAATGACTGTCATGGCTTCTGCTCTGTCTATAGTTATTATCGCTCCGTTTTTCAGGGTTATCTTTCTCGCGAATATATCGTTCATGTCGCCGTAGATGTTCATGTATGAAAAAGCATCACGGTCTGTAAGCTCGACATTTATGGAGTAGTTCATTTCTTTCAGAACCCGTTCAACGGTTTCATTAATTGATTTGTCATCAAGAACTATTTTCCTTGTGTCCTTGTCCAGCCGTTCCCGCAGTATATACTCCACAAAGTTTTGATCGGAGTACACGAGAATAGGTTTTTGAGTGGATTTATAAGAAGCAACGATGTTTTTCCAGCTTTCTCTGAGTGATTCAAACTCTTCACGTATGGTTTTTTTATCTATGGAGGTACAGTTGGTCCTGAAGATTATTCCTTCGCGCTCATTTATTATATCTTCTCCAAGTTCTCTTAAATCCTGACGTGTTAGATCATCGGATATCTTACGTGAAATGCCTATACTGGACTCTCCCTCCGGAAGATATACAATGTATCTGCCTGGGAGATTTATCTGCATCGACAGCTGTGGTCCCTTGCGTATGTTTCCGTCCTTTTTTACCTGTACGATGACCTTATCACCGCGTTTATACTCGTTTGGAAGACCGATAAGATCCTTGTACCTGAGAAAACCGTTTTTATTTATACCTATGTTTACAAAGAAAGCTTCCAAACTCGGAACATCGTTTTCGATACGCCCTATAAAAATCTTTCCGCAATTTTTTTCGGTTTCAACATCTTCAAAAAAAATTTCAGAAAGTATCTCGTCTTCTATTAAGGCAACTTTAATCTCTTCGTTGGATTTGCTGAATACAATAACTTTATCCGACATTTTAAACCCCTTTAAGTATGTAGTATAAGACAATTCTATCATAAAAAAACACCCGTTTTACCGGGTATTTAGTTTTGCCTGTCAAAAATTTCTTTGAAAACAGTATGGTTTTCTTTGAATATCTTGAGTACGGCAGGATCAAACTGTGAAGGCGATGTTTTTTCGTCACCGCAAAGTATAATCTCACAGGCCTGTTCATGGGTAAAACTCTTCTTATAAGGCCGTTTACTCCTTAGAGCATCGTAGACATCACATATACTTACTACCCGTGCCTCAATGGGGATATCTGCCCCTTTAAGTCCGAAAGGATATCCGGTACCGTCAAATCTTTCATGGTGGTAAAGAGCTATATTTTTGGCTATAGAGAACTGCTTGTCATCACCCAGAATTTCCGCGGCGTATAAAGTATGTTTTTTCATTTCTTCAAACTCCGCACTGGTAAGTTTTCCGGGTTTGTCAAGTATCTCTCTTTTCACCAGAAGCTTGCCTATATCATGCAGAGGAGAAAAGTAGTAGAGATCTTCCTGAACTTTTTTGATAATCCCATTTTTTCAGAAACAAACAGTGCGTATTCGGCCACACGGTCTATATGATTTCCGGTTACATCATCGTATTTCTCGGCTATATTTGAAAGCTGCTTTGAGAACTTCCGATAAGAGCTTTCAACTTGGTTGTAGCTTTCCTCAAGCTCTTTATAAAGATTTTCAAGCTCTTCGTTGGAGGCTTTTATCTCTTCATTTGAAGCAGCAAGATTCTCAAATAGTTTTAAAAATTCTTTTATTGTAATATCAAGAGTTTCCTTAAGACTTGATATTTCATGAAATTGGAAGTTTTTTTCCGTTATGGTATCATAAACTTCTCCGAAATCAATATCTATATTTGATGGAGAAAGTTTTTTATCGATTGCCTTGATTTTGAGGGACAAAATATCAAAACTGTCCTTTATACTGAAAAACTCCTGTGTGAATTCTACGAGGTTGTCCATGTTGCGTTTTCGCGAAACCAGATTCCAGCATATAAGACAGGTTATTACAGCTGAAAGAATCATCATAACTATAAATTCGCGTGTTATATCCAGCGAAGTCACAATATAAAGACTGTTCCAGCTTACAGGTTTGTTTATTATAAACCTGGCATTTCTTATGAAAAAACGGGGAAACTTTTCTGGATCGACTTTTGTAATGTTAAAGAAGTTTGGAGAGTAAAGAACTGTTCCATCTTTCTTAAGAAGACTCATGTAGTATGACGATGATGAATGAAAGTAGTTATCGTCCATGTCTGTAATAAGATACATATCATTATATTCAGAAAAAAAATGTGCTCGGAGCTTTCCGTCAGAGAGAGAAGAGTATTTAAATATGCTTGGCTGATATTCAATAGAGGTGACAAGTTTGAAAAAATCACTATTCTTAATATTTATTCCTTCAAAACCTTCGGGTACGGATCTTATAATATTACCGTTTTTATCTATAATGAATAGGGAGTTTATATCAAGGTACTTATTCAGTCTTTGCGGATCAGATGTTTCATAAATTGCAATCAGAGAAGAAGAGTAGTTCTTCAGTGTGCTCTGAAGATTGTCTGTATTGACATCGGAAATAACCGAAAGGTTTACAAAAACAAGACCCAGCACTATGAGCCAGATCATTACTCCCATCATAATCATAAAAATATTTTGGACAAAAAGATTCCGTATGGTTCTTCTGAAAATTTTCTTGAATGTCATTAGTTTACAACTCCGTATCTACTGTTTGGTAATTTCGATGTTGTCAGTCAGCCTTACAGTACCGTTATTGTAGCTGTATACAAATATGTTCTCCGGAATACTGTCACCATAACCGTTGTAATAGAAAGATCCATAGACAGTGTTTTCAAACTTTTTTTCCTGTTTTAAAAACTCTGTAATATTCTTGGAGTTTACAGCATCAAAGATAAAGTCAAGCAGCATAAGTATTACGGATGAAGCAAAAGTAGGTTTTACACCATACTCCTGCGTAAAGTTTTCAATGATTCCGGTATGATTGCTCTGATAATCTGCAATATAGTCGCTTATAACGTTTATTCCCTGCATGAAGGAGCCATTGTAATTATTCCTCAAAAAGTCAAAAGCCCAGCTGTTTATATAATATCCTTTTCCCTTTTCTTTTTTAAGTCCGTTCAGAAGCAGCATGGTTTCCCCTGGACCTGTTGCAAGAAAAAAACAGTCGTACTGATCGTAAGGTTCGTTCAAAACTTTATCATAGTCAACATACTTTACTGATCCTTGAAAATTTTGAGCAAAAACTTCGTATATTGAGTCAGAGTAATCCGGATTTATGCCGGAACGAGCTATTAATACCGATCTGTATCCCTTTTCATATAGGTACTTTGCTGAATACTCAGATAAAAAATTTGAAGAAGGTACCAGTCTGAAAACATTATCGTTTTTATTGCTGAAGCGTTCGGAGCTGACCGTCGCTAAGACTACCGGAAAGTTCAATGATGAAAGTTCGGAATATATCATCTGAATCTCCGAACTTACAGCGCCTGCAATAAGAATATCCGGCCTGAAGCTCTTGACTCTTTCCAATGCTGTTATCATATCCTGCTTTTCAAGTTTGGGTTTGAAAAATGCGACCCTCACCATGGACTGATTTTTATACTCCGACTGAGATAAAAAGTATTGAAATGCTTTTAATTCTTCATAACCAAGATTTGTGTCAGGCGAAATCATTATAGCCAGCCTGACAACTTTTCCGCTTTGAACTATGAAGAAGATAAGAATGATAATTATAAAAACAGACAGAACGAGCAGAAAGATTCTTTTAAGCATAAGCAGCTCCTTCAAAAAAAATAACATACCAATTATACCAAAAAATCTTTATTGTTGTAAGCATTCATTGCTTTCGATATTTCCGCCTTTATCAGCAAGTCTATGGCAGCGCATGCACCATCAACTATTTTGTAAAGAGATTTATACTCATCCTGCGAAAAGTTGGCAAGCACATAATCGGCTAAATCCATGAATTCAGGCTTTTCACCTATTCCTATGCGTATTCTTACAAAATTATCGCTGGCAAGAACTCCTATTATGGATTTCATGCCGTTGTGCCCGCCTGCCGAGCCCTTTTCTTTTATGCGGATTTTCCCAAAAGGTATGGAAACATCATCGTAGATAACGATAATGTCCTGAGCCATAAATTTTCCGTGTTTCTGGAAGAGATCCGGAAAAATGCTTCCGGAAAGATTCATGAAAGTCAGCGGTTTGACAAGTATAAAGTCTTTGCTGTCAAATCCTTCATAAGTTCTAAAAGAAAAAGACTTGTAATCTATGGTTTTTCTGGTGAGCTCATAGTATCTGTCCACACACAAAAAGCCCACGTTATGCCTGTTAAAGACATAACGTGAGCCTGGATTGCCAAGACCGACAATTAACTTTTTCATTTTTCCTCTTTCTTTTCAGATTTCTGTGCAGTTGCAGGAACATCGCCAGGAGCTGCGGCACCTTCTTCAACAGCGCCTTCGGCGGTGGTATCAACAATAACCTGTTTTGTAACGGCTGCAATAACTTCGGTTTCTTCCATATGAACCTTTGCACTGTGTGGAAGCAATGGAATTATGTCAGCAACAGTTTTATGATCGTTTATATTCATGGCAGATACATCTACTGTAATGGTTTCCAAAACATCCGAAGGATAAAGCTCAACTGTGATGTTATGGTGAGGTGTCTGAAGCACTCCGCCTTTGGTTACTCCGGCAGGCACTCCTGTGAATCTGAACGGAATATTGATAGTCATCTTTCTGTCATTAGCAGGAACATAAAAATCTATATGGATAACCTTGTCGGTTGTCTTGTCCCTCTGCACCGATTTAATAAATGCTTCGTGTTCTTCGGTAACGCCTTTTTCATTTTTAAATACCAGACCTACCAGAGAAGTTTCAAGTGCTTTTTCAAGTAAGGCTGTAACCTTTTGGTATTCAATAGCCACTAAAAAATTCTTTTCGAGTTTAGGACCATAAACAACTGCCGGTACCATGGACTCCCTTCTTAATGCTTTTGCTTTTTTGCTCTGATCTCTGCTGACTACTTCAAGAGTATATGCTCTCGCCATCGTCTTCAACCTCCTGTTTTTATTTTTTCCCTTTAGGGACGTAATACTATTATTTAAAAAGGATACTTACCGAAAGATTCTTTCTTATCCGTACTACGGCTTCTCCGAACAAAGGTGCCACGGACAGCACTTCAAATTTTTCTGGAAGATCGTTGTGTTTTATTGAATCTGTTATTATGACTTTGTGTATATTAGACTTCTGCAGTCTTTCTTTTGCGTCTTTGGAAAGAATACCGTGGGTTGCGCAGGCAATAATCTTTTTGGCTCCGTTTTTTTCAAGCGCCTGTGAGGATTCTATAAGAGAACCGCCTGTATCTATCATATCGTCAAACATTATACAAGTCTTATCTCTTACGTCTCCAATAACGTTTACTATTTCTGCCACATTGTCCTTGGGCCTTCTTTTATCCAAAATGGCAAGAGGGGTGGAAAGCTTTTCCGCGAACTTTCTGGCTCTTTTAACTCCTCCTACGTCAGGAGAAACAACAACTACATCGTTAAGATCAATGTCTTTGCAGTTGGAAAAATGTTCAGCAAAGACCGGGAAACTCCAGAGGTTATCCACCGGAATGTCAAAGAAACCCTGAATCTGTTCGGAATGCAGATCTATAGTAACGATACGGTCTGCACCTGCACTAGTGAGAAGATTGGCAACCAACTTTGCGGAAATTGGATCTCTCCCTTTGGCTTTTCTGTCTTGTCTTGCATAGCCGTAGTGAGGTATTATCACTGAAATAGATCCTGATGAAGCTCTTTTAAGAGCATCAATCATAATCAGAAGTTCCATAAGGTTATCATTTACCGGTTCGGATATGGATTGGATAACGTAAACATCGTATCCTCGAACAGTTTCATTTATCCGAACGTTGATCTCACCATTGGCAAACTTGGATAATTCACAGTCTCCTAATCTGGAGCCTATGTACTCTACGATCTTTTGAGCAAGAGGAAGGTTTGAATTACCGCTGAATACCTTCATCTCTGATCGCCCGACAATCGACATGGCTTAGTCTCCCTTCTTATTTTTTTTATTTACCCAACCGTCTTTGTTTTCCTGACGCGCACGGCCTAATGCAAGTGAATACTCGGGAACATCCTTTGTTATCACGGAGCCTGCGCCGACAATTGAGTTTTTACCTATATTGACAGGAGCTACAATCGAACTGTTGCTTCCTATGAAAGAGTTGTCGCCTATAAAGGTTTTATGCTTGTTTACTCCGTCATAGTTGCAGGTTATGGTTCCCGCTCCTATATTGGTATTTTCGCCTATGGTGGCATCTCCTAAGTAAGCAAGATGTTGAGCTTTTGAGTTCTTCTTCAGAGTGGTTTTCTTGGTTTCGACAAAATCACCTATCTTTACATTTTCCTCTATCACAGTTCCTTCACGCATACGTGCAAAAGGACCTATGCTTGCACCGTCAAAAACAGTTGTTTTATCCATTTCTGAACGGATAACCTTTACATTGTTCCCAATTTCAGAATCATATATAACACTCATGGGACCGATCTCACAATCCTGTCCGATAGCGGTTTTTCCGAAAACATAGCTCTGAGGGTGAATAACGGTATCTGAACCAATCTTAACATCAGGTCCTATGTAGGTACACAGAGGGTCGGTTATGGTTACTCCCTGAAGCATCAGATTCCTGTTTATACGTTCCCTGGCATGTGCTTGCATATCCGAGAGCTGAACCCTATCGTTTATTCCGGATACTTCAACAGGATCGTTTGTTTGGAGCAGACCAACTTTTTTAAAAAACAAAAACACGTCAGGAAGATAGTACTCACCCTGAGCGTTATCAGAAGATATCTTTTTTAGTGCGAGCTTAAGCTTTTCACAGTCGTATACGGCTATTCCGCTGTTAAGTTCGCATATCTTTTTTTCCTGCTCGTTAGCATCTTTTTCTTCGATTATCTTTACGAGTTTCTCGTCTTGTTTTAATATTCTTCCATACCCTGTAGGATTGTCAAGTTCAAAGGTAAGTACGGTAGCGTCATTTTTTTCTTTCCTGTGCTTTTCTATAAGAAGATTCAGTGTAGCTGAGCTTATGAGAGGTACATCACCATAAAGGACAAGAAGCTCGCCGCTGTCAAGAAACTCTTGTGCACACATTACTGCATGTCCGGTACCCAACTGTTCTTTCTGTTCAAAGACAAGTACTCCGGGAGGAAGTACCCTTTGAACATCCTGAGCTCCGAACCCCAAAACAACTCCTATCTGTTGCGAAAATAAGGCTGCTGTATCCACAACCCAGTTTATTATGGGTTTATTAAGGATCTTGTGCAAGACCTTCGGATACTTTGATTTCATCCTGGTGCCTTTGCCTGCGGCAAGTATTAAGGTTTTCAAGTCGATTCCCCCAAAGCGTTTTAATATTTACAGGATGCGGTTGCCACAAAGTATTTATGGCATGACATAGTTATTATACCATTCTTTGTAACATTAAATGGTAAAAAAAGATTAAGATATATTGAAATTCAAAAGAGAAAAAATACACATTAAGATGTATAATTTTAATATGCCGAGTCTGTGGGGTGGGTATGGAAAAACTTTTTTTTGAAAAGGATCAGCTTCTTTACGATGTCGGACAGAGACTGAACTATATTTATTTCATAGAAGAAGGTAATGCTGTTATTAACTTTAACGGCAAAGAGTTTCCGCTTTGTGCATCTACTTTGGGCGAATGGGCTTTGGCGGACTTGGAGTCCTGTGAAAGGGTTATGGTTGAAAAAGGCACAGTACTTCTTAGATATGCGCTTTCTGAACTTTCGTCTAGGGATTGTATGTCAGGAATAAGTTTTTTTGACATGCTTTGTTCTGTCACCCAGCGGCTGAACCTTATGAACTCAGCACTTTGCGAAATTTCAGACAGTGAACAGTCGGTAAAAATTTTTAAGCAGAACAATCCTTCGTACTCTTACTACTATGAAAATAAAGTTTTCAGCAGGATGCTCAACGTTAAATCTTTGTACAGGATGATGTGTTACGAAGAGGCTTACAATGAGCTTTTGAATATTCAAGCCATTGATATGCAAGACGACTATTCTAAGGAGATAATGCTTTGGAAAGCGATAATTCTTTCTCATATTGATTACGCAAAAGCATCGGAAATGATAAAAGAAAATATTATTTCAGATGCAAGAGGTTTTGGACGTGAGTACCTTGAATATAGAATAAAAAAAGAAAAAAGCTTTATAATGGATCTTTACGGTAAAAATTATATGCACTTTCCTGGTCGCAGCATCATAATCGCCGAGGGTGAAAAGTGCGACGGGAACTGTTTTATGCTTCTTCACGGAGGGCTTAAAGTATCAAGGTTTCCCGGAAAAGAGGCTTCTTTTTTTTCAACCATAGACGAAGGCGAGGTGTTCGGAGAGTCTTCGTTGATTTCGGAACTTCCCAGACAGGCCATGGTTTACTGCGAATATCCTTGTGATATACTGGTATTAAGCAGTTCCACCGTCAGGAACACTATAGATTCAAGCTGCGATTTTGGTATCAGGCTTATTAAAAATCAACTTTATCGAATAAGAAAGAACTATATTATAAATCAAAGCAGAAAGATAACTTCGCAGGAGGAGCGTATTTCTACACTGCTGAAGCTTTTCGGAGAAAAGTTTGTGAAAGCGGGCGTAAACAAAGCAGAGTTCTCAAGTATAACCAATACATCTTTATCTGAAACAGAAAAGTATATGAAAGGTTCCGGCTTCCTCTTCGGCTCAGATGGAATTTTGGCTAATGAAAGTCATTAGATCCAGTTATTGTCAGTTTAAAGGCGATAGCCTTTGAATACTGGAGGTTTTATGGGATATACAAGCTTTTTAAAGAAAAGATACGATAAGTATTTTGAGACTTTTTTCAGTCTGTGCATGACACCGATGCTCTTTATCTGTCAAGATGGAAAAGTGGGATGTTTTAACCATCCTGCTTCTGAATTTTTTGGCTTTTCCGACGAAAAAGAGATTTCTGACCTGTATTTTTGGCAAGATCCAAATTACAGGTTTAAAAAGCCATTGGTTCATTCATGTGAAAATAAAACAGTGTTTGATTTAACTTATAGTTTTGAATCCGTCAAAGAGGAGGGATTTTATAAAACTTCAAAAGAAGGAATTGTAAAAGCAAGGGTTATTATTTCGCAGATAGTTTTTTCTCAAGAGCTTAAGGGTCAGCTTGTTGAGTTTCATAACCTATTCGGCATATATGACGGGCAAGAGTATATGGATACTGAAAAACAGATGCTTGAATTGGTTTTTAATTCTATGACCGAGGGTCTGGCTCTGCATGAGATTATTTTAAATGAACGCGGTCAGGCTTATGATTACCGGTTTTTGCAGGTCAATCCTTCTTTTGAAAAGATAATGGGATTAAAAAGCGCCGATATAACCGGCAAAACCGTACGTCAGATCCTTCCAAATGTTGAACAGTATTGGATAGATACGTATGCTAAGGTTGCCCTTGAGGGTGAAACTCTGCGCATAAATAACTTCTCTTCCGATTTAAAAAAGTACTTTGATGTAATTACCTTTTCTCCAAAAAAATATTATTTTGCCGTTCTCGCACTTGATATTACGGAGAAGGTTGTTATGCAAAGAGAGCTTATCAAGGCCAAAGAAGAAGCAGAAGCGGCTTGGAGAGCAAAAAATATTTTTATTGCAAATATGAGCCACGAGCTTAGAAATCCTATGAACGGTATAATGGGGTTTGTCGATCTGCTTTGTGAATCAGAGCTGAATGACAGCCAAAGAGAGTATGTTAATATAATTCATGATTCTTCGTTCAGTCTTCTTAGAATTCTCAATGACATAATAGATTTTTCCCGTCTGGATTCATCTGCAATGAGCATTTGCGAAGAAATGACAGATATAAGAGCCTATATGAGCAGGATATATGAATTTTTTCTTCCAAGCTGCTCTTTGGCCGGAAACAGTTTTGTTTTAGAGACAGACAGCATGATACCTCGCAGTATTTTTATGGACAAGGAAAGGTACAGACAGGTTATTTCTAATCTTATAGGCAATGCAATAAAATTTTGCAGAAATGGGAAGGTTGAAGTAAAGCTTTCGTTGATTTCCAAAACGAATGAAGTGTGTGAAATAAACTTTTCAGTAAAGGACAGTGGAATAGGAATAAAAGAGGAAGACATGCACAAGCTTTTCAGGCCATTCAGTCAAATTGATTCTACTCCCGCAAAGAAGTACAGCGGTACCGGACTGGGTCTGGCAATATCCCAGAGGATTATTCAGGCATTTGGAAGTGAGATAAAAGTGGACAGTTTGCCCGGTAAAGGGAGCATCTTTCATTTTATAATGAAGTTCAAATATAAAGATTAAAGGAGATAAATTATGAAGAGGATTATTTTATTTATTTTCATCGCATATATTACGGTTTTTCTTACAGCTCAGCCACAGACATCTGCAGATATTCTTTATGAACAACAGAAAAAAAAGATGGAGAGCCTTATGAACAGTCAGACCCAGGCTCAGCAAAGTATACTTTCAAATGCCGATAAGTACTTTAAGGAGCAGGTTGAAAAATATGAACTTGAGTATCAGAAAAAAATGCAAGAGCATAATGAAAAAGTAAAAGAAGCATGGGGAAAGTTTATTACTTTTTCTACAAAAGAATGGGGAAGCTTTTCACAGGACTATAAAACGTACAGCAGGGTCAGTTTTGATGAGGAAAAAGGCGGTTTTATAGAAGTGAAGACCATAGTCACAAAAGAAGAAGGAAAGAAAGTAGCTCAGGAAAACATTAAAAAACAGATGAATGCAATTTTAGAAGAAAAAGACGATTATACAGGAAAGCCGATACTTGAAGGCGATGTAGAAAAAAGTCAAGTAGAAAAAGGAATATCAAATCCAACTCTTTCTCAGCAGAGTGACGGAAAGATGATATATACGGTAAAGGTTCCCCTTGTGGATGATTATGCCAAACGCAATGCGCAGAAGTACAAAAGTCTTATCCAGGCTGTTGCAAATGTTTTGCAGCTTCCTGCGGAGCTTGTCATAGCGGTTGTTCATACAGAATCTTCGTTTAATCCAAGGGCTCAAAGTGCTGCGGGTGCATTCGGGCTTATGCAGCTTATCCCTAAATACGGTGCTGCCGATGGATATTACTACGTTCACAAGGAAAAAAAGCTTCTCACCCAAGAGGAACTTTTTGACCCATCTGTAAATATAAAGTATGGTTCTGCATATCTTAAAGCTATTTCTTCTTTCTACTTTTCCAATATAAGCGATGAGGTCAAGAAGGAGTACCTGGTTATCGCCAGCTACAATATGGGGCCTACAGCTATCAAAAATCTTTTTAAAAACGTCGATATAAACTCTGTATCTTCGGAGTATGTATATAATTATATAAAGACCAATGCA
>CALMRR010000064.1 GCA_937871925.1 uncultured Petrotoga sp. | reverse complement strand
TTCTGGTGAAGGAGAAATCTTCTTTGGTATCTGACTTTGCAAGGTTTTATAACGATTTTGATGAATCGAAGATAAAGATCGTCTACCTGGGGTGATGTATGAAAAAAGTTCTTATTATAATAACCAAGGGTGACTGGGCAGGAGCGCAAAGAGTTGTTTATGAGATTGCAAAATATATCAAACTCAACTATTCCGATACGCTCGAGCTTGATGTAGCTATAGGAATAAAAGGACCTCTTAATGAAGAGCTCAAAAGCATAGGTGTAAGGGTTATTGAGCTTAATAATCTTATATGGGAGGTTTCGTTAAGTAGCGATACCAAGGCTGTAAGAGAAATCCGTAGGCTTATTGAAGAAAATCAGTATGATGTTGTCCATGTCCATAGTACCAAAGCGGCCTTTGTAGGAAGGATAGCCGCAAGGAAAGCCAATGTAAAGAATATAATATATACTGTCCACGGATGGTGGGGAATAGAAAGATTTTCCGGGATAAAACGTTATATGGTAAGCCGTTTAGAAAAGTATTGTGCCGGTTTCACCGATCATATGGTTTTTATCTGCAAACGGGATATGAGTTTTGCATTGAAAAATAAAATAGGTCCAAGCGGTGCATATAACCTTATATTAAACGATGTTTCTATAGACAGTACAGTAGAGCCGTCTCTGAGGAAAACCTTTGGAATAAGTGATAAAACGACTGTAATCGGGAATATCGGAAGGCTTGATGATACCAAACAGCCTCAGGCTTTTGTTGATATAGCCCAGGAGGTTTTAAAAAAGAATAAAGACTATTTTTTTGTCTGGATAGGTTCAGGACTCGTTAAGCCGGTAATAGAACCGCAGTACAAGAATAAGATAAAATTTGTAGGATTTATGAAAAATCCGTATCCTTACTTAAGGGATTTTGATCTTCTTCTAATGACCTCCAAGTATGAAGGAATGCCCATAACCATAATAGAAGCATTAAAGTATAATATTCCGGTTCTTTCTTCTAATGTGGGAGGGATAACCGAATATCTACCTTCCAAAAATCTTTATATGAACAGCAATGAGGCAATCGGAAAGATACTTAAAAAAAACTATGAGAAAAATATAGTTTATTCCGATCCTGATATGGCAAAAAAATATGCGGAGCTGTATCTGAATGGTTAAACTGAATTCAAGAACCATTCAATATTACTTACTTATTCTTTATACATTTTTTTCCGGAGTTGTTTTTTTTGAACCGTCGGTTGGGGATATACTTTTTATTGTTCTTCTTCCAATACTTATTATTCATGTAAAATTTAAGAAAACAGAGTTCTCATTGCTAGCGCTTCTATTGGTTCCGGCATTGTTTTCTTTTTTCTGGGGATTTGTAAAGTTTGGGTTTTTGAACTTTAAATTTGTTTTTATCGATATATATCTGTTTCTTCTCTTTGTTTTTTTCAAAGTCTGTCTTGACAACTTTTATGAGTACGACCGTAATATTATCGATACACTTATGAAAACATGGCTTGCGGTTGCATATCTTAATGTTTTCACCGGACTTTTTTCTTATGCTACTGGAAGATTTAATATAATGGGTCAGAGCATAGTGGGTTTTGGAATAAGACTGATAGGATTTTTTAAAGATCCAAATGTTTTCGGACCTTTTGCATGTGTCTGCGGCCTTTATGTCTTTGAAAAATTCTATCAAAGCAGCAAAAACTTGATCTTTACTATATTTAATTTTGGCTTCATGAGCCTAGGGGTTTTTTTAAGTTTTTCCCGCGCAGCATGGCTTAATTACTTTGCGGGGTTGCTTTTCATAGTTCTTGTATATTCGTTCAAAAATAAAAATATGTATAAATGGAGAACGCTTCTTCTGGTTTTTCTTCTGGTGTTTTTTATGGTTATGCTTATTTTTTCGGATATACCATATCAGGAATCAGTTTCAAAGAGTTTTTTAAAGGTCGTCTGGGAATAAAAAGTTATGATGCTCAGAGATTTGCTTCGCAGGGTAAGTCCTTGGTAATGCTTGATATGTCTAAGATATTCGGAATAGGTCCGGGCAATTATGAAAGGATAACAAACTATTCTGCACATAACACCTATCTTAGGTATATGGGGGAACGTGGATTTTTCGGGCTTATAACCGGAGGTCTCTTGGTGGCATTCATTACTCTGAGAGCATTAAAGATTAAGGGGAAGTATTTTTTTCTTGCTGCCTCGCTTATAGGACTGCTTGTAAACTCTTACTTTGTGGATACTTTACATTGGCGGCATTTGTGGATAGTCTTTGCCATGATAGTATCCTATTCTTACAGAAAGGAGCCGTATGGGGAATCTTAAAACCGTTATTATAAGTGCATATTCGCCTAAAGACACTGAAATAGCAGCTTTGCGTATAGAAAAGCTTGCCAAGTTCCTTTCCTGTTACTATGAAACATACGTTATAAGCGGCAGGCCCCGCAGGGAAAAGAAATTTTTTGATACTGCAAAGGCTAAGCTTATAGAAACACGTTTCAAATCGTATGCTGCTGAGAATCTTGCAGTATCTTCCCCTGTTGTACAAAATACTTCTGCAAAAAAAATTAATAAATTTAATCTTTACTACTTTCTTGAATATTTCTTTCCTATAGCGCCAGGAGGCATGAGGTTCTATAAGAAGAGGGATTTTTTTTCAGAGTTTGAAAAACTTATGCTTTCTTTTGATAATAATGAAAAAGTTTTAGTTATAGTTTCTTACGGACCGCACTTTATATTGAAAATAGGACGCAGTCTGAAAAAAAAGTATAAAGACAGGATAATTCTGGTAAGCGATTTTAGAGATCCTTACAGAAACTTTGAGCCACAGAACGACAGCTTTAAGTTTATGCATAAAAGCCTAAAAAAAATTCTTGCATACTCAGATCTTATAACAACAGTTTCATCCATAATGAAAGAAAGACTCTGTGTCAATTACTCGGTAAGGGAAGAAAAGGTACATGTGCTTTATAACGGATATGACCGGGAAGATTTTAATTTTTCAAAAATCATGCCACAGGAAAAAAGCAACATTGATATTGTTTTTACCGGAAGTTTTTATCCTGAGGATTTTTTGCAGATAGATCCTTTTCTCAAGGCTCTTTCGGAAAATAAAAATAAAAATATGGTAAACTTTATATACTGTGGAAAAGACTCTGATTATGTCAGAAACAGTTTTGAAAAGTACGGTCTTTCACAGAGGCTTACCGATATGGGAATGCTGGATAGGAAGAGTTCTTTGGAGCTTCAGAATCAAAGTGATTGTCTGCTTCTTGTAACTTATACAGGAAATGATCCGGATCAGAGATCATGGCGTATATCAGGCAAGGTTTATGAGTATCTGCAAAATCATATTCCTATACTTAACATAGGAAGTCCTAAGTGGGAGCTGCGCGATATACTCCAGTCCGACGGAGTAAGCAAGGTAATACCGGCTTACGATACAAAAGGAATATCTGATTTCATCGATATGGCAGTTCAGAAGAAGTTAAAACCTGACTTTGCAGCCAGAGAAAAGTTGTTGGAGGAGTTTTCTTATGAGCGGCTTATAGAGAAGTTTGTTCAAAAAATAGAGAGCTTAAAATTATAAGGGAGGACATATGTGCGGAATATACGGGTGTTTGGGCGAAACATCCATGCATGAAATATCAGAAATTTCAGATATTCTTTGTAATTTAACATGAAAGTTTTTACTTAGGTATTTTATTCTGTATGAAGTATATAAAGTGAAAAGCATTGACAAATAGAGGTGAAAAATGAATAAACCAGAAATACTAATTATTATTAATACTAATAGTATGTATTTCAAAGGATTAAGAGAAAATTTAAAAAAAATTTATAGCGATTACATAATTTCTTTTTTTTCTGTTGAAACTCTTGAATATAGAACTGATGAAGAAATAATTTGGCGTGGTTCTGAAGAGATTAATGTCATTCAAAAAATTTTTTTAGTTCAAAAAGTTTTAAAGATAATGAAGTCTAGAAATATAAAACTTATAAATATAAACTTTGTTTCTCCAAGTCTGTTTTTATTTAATGACATTTTCGAATATATTCCAACCATTGCTACTTTTTGGGGTTCTGATCTCTACAGGATCCCAAGAAATTCTGGTATATATAAAAGGCTGCAAAAATCAATTTTAAAAAGATGTTCCTATATTACTTCCGACAACAAAGATATGGAAGAACTTATATATAAAACCTATAGATGTCAAGATAAGCCTTATCTTGAGACTAAGTTTGGTCTTCCTATTGATTTTGAACTTTTTAAGAAGATATCCCAAGAGGATATAAAAGAGTTCAAAGAAAAATATAGTATTCCCGAAAAAAGCATCGTGATAACCTTGAGTTACTCTTCTGATCCAAAGAAAAATCATGAATATATGATAGATGAGGTACTAAAATTAAAAGATAACTATGATAAATTGTATGTTTTTATTCCGATGGCCTATGGGAATAGAGAGCATTGTTTGAAAATTAAAAATTACTGTAAAAAACAGTTTGGAGGGAACAACGTTAAATATTGTGTGATAGATAAGTTTATTGCTGATGAAGAAGTTGCCAAACTTAGAAAAACAACAGATATTATGATTAATGTTCAAACTACCGATTCGATGTCATCATCGATGCTTGAATCGATTTATGCGGGGAATATAGTTAT